>CALVRX010000038.1 GCA_944358815.1 uncultured Bacilli bacterium
CCACTTGCGGAATTATCATAGGTAGTTTGATTACTTGGAAAATAGGTAGTTGCTGATACTCCTACTATGCCAAAGACAAATAAACCTAATGTAATTCCTATTAAATAGCTTTTGGCAAATTCTTTGAGTTTGTTTAGCATTTTTAAGTCTCCTTTCTATGTTAATTGTTATTCTATTATAATTTTACTCCACGATTCGTGGCTAGTCAAGACAAAAATGCCACATTATGCAACAATGTGGTTGGTGATGTAAATGATAGGAAAAGTAATTAAGTATGCCAGAGCAAAGTCTGGACTTACTCAAGAGGAACTTGGAAAGTTAGCAAATATTAACAGAACAACGCTTGGAAATTATGAAACTGAGTTTAGACAACCTACTTTTGATATGATAGAGGCTTTATTAAATAAATGTGGGTTTAGAATTTATTTTGAAGATGTAAAAAGTAAAGAAAGATTTGAAAGTAAGGATATTGTAAGAAAAGACATTTAAAAAAGAGTTCAAAATTGAACTCTTTTATGATACCATCATGAATACACTTGGCATATAAATTAAAATGGCAGCAGCAATTAACATAATTATACCAGCTATAAGTCTATTATAAGTACCAATTGTATTTTCTATAATTAGTTCTTTAATTATGACATTGACGACACCGACTAAGATTAAACTAGTTAATAGATACATTAGAAAGTATAAGAACATATACAGTGTAGGATTTGTTATGTTTTGAATTTCTAAGGCTGTTTTTACCAATAATGGTGAACTTTGAGCTTGATTAACTAAGGTAAATGTGGTGATGATACTAGTAATAATTATGGCTATAGCGTACATAAACATTTGTTTTTTGCCAAACATTTCTTGCAAGATTTGTAAAATGCTTTTTTTAGGGACACTTATTTTGATATGGGCATCGATACTAATGGCGGCAATAATGATTGCAATAATACCGATAAAACTTCTGATAAATATGGTTTGATTAATGGTAAATGTGACATTAGTTAAAGAAATTATCATATAAGTTATACTACTAGTTATGATAAATATGCCACCTAAGATTAATCTTTTTTTGTTATTATATATGGCAAGCATGATGCCAGCTAGGAAAAGAATAATCCAAAGAGATCCAAGATTAATGGCATCTCCTATTCCTTCGGTAGTGGCAATAGTTGCAGGACTAGTTTCTTTGACATCAGTATCTCCAAGTAAAGTAAAATGGATAGTTGGATTTGTGTTTAAATTAGTATTTGTTGGTACTGGTTTACCTTCTTGAACAAGGTTTACTATGTTTACATTATTTTGTTTAAGGTTATCTATAATGGTATTTTTTATTTCTTTTTCAATATTTTCATTAAATCCATCATAAGTTTTATTACCAATTATGGTAAAAGGAATGCCGGTGTCCTGATTATTTAAAGATGTTCTAACTTGAGTGAGTAATTCATCGTTTTCTTTATGTTCCCAAACTTCATAGGTTTCGACATTTAAGTTTTGACCTAGTTGTTGTTGCAAAACATCTAAGAATTTTTGTTCTTTAGCACAAAATGGACATCCATTACCATAAAAAAGGGTAACATCTACGGCTTTTGCGTTTACTTTGGTAAACGGAATAATTAGACACAAGGTTAAAATTAACAATATTTTTTTCATAGTTTACCTCCTAATTGTTTATAGCTTTCATCAAAAGATTTTAAGAAATTTTCAATATCATTAGGTGTTGTTTTTTTAGATATACTAATTCGGATGCTAGTTTTAGCTTTATCCTCGTCATTTGTTAAAGCAAAGACTGATTTAGAAGCATTACCAGTAGAGCAAGCACTCATAGTAGATATATATACGTCTTTTTCTTCTAAACTATGGAGTAATGTTTCTGGTTTAATGCCTTTGACGCTTAAGTTTAATATATGGGGAATAGAGTTTTCATTACTATTAATTGAAACATTTGGATATTGGTTTAATTTTTCTTTCAAAGATTGGTTTAATTTTTTAACTTTTTCAATATCTGCGGTAATATTTTGATAACTTAATCTTAGGGCTTTAGCGGTTGAAACTATAAGTTCTAAAGGTGGGGTGCCACTTCTAAAGGCAGTAGTACTTTTACCACCGGCAATTAAAGGTTCGATAATTAGGTTTTCTTTTTTATATAAAACGCCAATACCTTTAAAGCCGAAAAATTTATGAGCAGAAAAGCTAGCAGCATCAACATCGGTTAAGTCAAATGGTATTTTACCAACGGCTTGAGTAATATCACTATGGAAGATGATTTTAGGATATTGTTTTAACAGTTTACCTATTTCTTCGATGGGCTGGCGAATACCAGTTTCGCTACTAACCATACTAATAGTTACTAAAATAGTATCATCTGTTAGCATTTTTTTTAATTCATCTATTTTAACGATACCTTTTTCTAAGGGAACATAATCGATTTTAAAACCTTTCTTTTCTAATTGTTTTAATGGACTATAAATGGATGAGTGTTCTAAGGCAGTAGTAATGATGTGTTTTCCCCTATTTTGAAATTGTTCCATAGCTTTTATAATGGTATTATTGCTTTCTGATGCGCCTGATGTATAAATGATTTCAGTAGGTTTTACTTTTAAAATACTAGCAATTTGATTAGTACTAGCATCTATTAAGTGTTTAGCTTGAACTCCAAGTTTATGAAGAGAATTGGGATTACCAATATATTTAGTAGCTTTAATAAAACTATCTAAGACTTCTTCGTCAACTGGAGTTGTCGCACTATAGTCTAAGTATGTCATAAGTTCTCCTTTCTATTTGATATTATCAAAACCACTACGTTTAAATAGTTTTTCTAAATCATAGTTAGAGTAAAAGATCATTGTAGGTCTACCATGAGGACAGTTGAAGGGGTTTTTACAGTTCCTTAAATCGGTAATTAAGGCTTCCATTTCTTCAAGAGTGATATTGGTATTAGCTTTTATAGCGTGTTTACAGCTCATCATGGTAGCGACTTTTTCATTGAATTTTTCAATACTGAAGTCTTTTTTTGTGTTGATAACTATTTCGATAATTTTTCTAATTGATTCTTCTTCATGTCCTTTAGGAATCCAAGCTGGATGTTCTTTGACGATGATAGAGTTAATACCAAATTCTTCGATGTCAAATTTTAAGTCTTCTAATATGTGCATGTTTTCTTTTAAAATAATAAATTCATCGGTAGATAGTTCAATGGTAATTGGAAATAACAGTTTAGTACTGGCGATATTAGGTTTACCTATGGCAGTTTTAAATTTTTCATAGTTACATCTTTCTTTCGCAGCGTGCTGGTCGATGATATACATGCCTTTTTCATTTTGAGCAATTATATAAGTACCATGGACAAGTCCAACAGGGTACATTTCTGGCATGAATTCTTTTTTTTCTTCTTTTATTTTATATTCATTATTTTCCATGACTACTTCATGAACTATATCACCATTATTTTCATCTTCATATATACTTTCATTGACAGGTATTTCTGGCGATGGAATATCAATTTCTTCCATTTGTATTTGAGGTGCGCTTTGGGAATGCCTTTCTAAATCAAATCTCAGTTCTTCTCTTTTAGGTTTTTCTTTTCTGATGGAAACTTCTGGGATTAAATTTCTATCAGTAATAGCGGCTAAGATGGTAACTTTTATTAATTCAAGCAAGGTATCTATTTTACTAAATTTAATATCCATTTTAGTGGGATGAATATTGACATCGATGACACTTGGATCTACGGCGATATTAATAACGGTGATTGGGTATCTATTATCTGGCTTATAGGAATGGTAAGCATCGTTTATAGTGCGATTAATATCCATATTTCTGACTACTCTACCATTTACTATGGTTACCATATTATTACGACTAGAGCGATGAACTTCTGGCAGAGAGATATATCCAGATATTTCGTAATCGGGATTTTCGCCTTTAATTGGAAGCATTTTTTTAGCGACATCTGTGCCGTAAATACTTTGAATGACTTTTAAAAGGTTACCAGATCCATCGGTTTTTAGTATTACATTGTCATTATTTTTTAAGGTAAACCTAATGTTGGGCTGAGAGAGGGCTAATTTATTTATATAATCTGTAATATTAGCTAATTCAGTATATAAACTTTTCATGTGTTTTAGTCTTGCTGGGGTGTTATAAAAAAGTTCGCTGACGGTGATAGTTGTTCCTTTTCTGGCATCACCTAGACCAATTTCTTTTATTTGTCCGCCATTGATAATAACATGTGTACCAATATCATTCATGCATGTTTTTAAATCGACTTTACTGACAGCGGCGATAGAGGCTAAGGCTTCACCTCTAAAGCCTAATGTAGTTAATCGATAAAGATCATCTTCATCTTTTATTTTACTAGTGGCATGTCTGGAAAAAGCTAAAATTGCGTCATCTTTATCCATGCCTTTACCATTATCAATAACTTTTATTTGTCTAGTACCGGCGTCTATTAATTCAACTTTAATTTCAGTACTACCGGCATCGATACTATTTTCCACTAGTTCTTTAACAACAGAAGCACATTTTTCAACTACTTCACCAGCAGCTATTTTATTAGCTAAAAGTTCATCCATAATTTTGATTACTGCCATAATATCACCTTTTAATCTTCTTATAAGATTATACCATTATTTGGATAGAAAACATAGTTTTAAGGGATATGTTAAAGAAAAATTGGTAAAAAACTAGTCAAATTTATGAAAATATTATATAATGGTATTGTTTGCTGGAGTAGCTCAGTTGGTAGAGCAGCTGTCTCGTAATCAGCAGGTCGCAGGTTCAAGTCCTGTTTCCAGCACCATTAGAAAATAAACCGTTGTTTTTAACGGTTTTTTAATACACTTTTATGATTAGGTACAAATTTTTATATTGAAAAACTAGACTGTTATGTCTAGTCATAATGTTTTAGAATTATTTTGAATCTGTTCACATTCTGTACCAGATGGTGTCAGAAAATCACTTGGTTTACCAATTTCAAGGTCGATGTTGAGATTATGTTTTTGACTAATGGTATTTATTTGGTCAATGATTTTTTGTAATTCTTTTTGCTGATAAGAGTTAATTTCTTCTGGTAACCACACAGTACTTGGTACATCAGAGCAAAATTGAATGACAATATTTCCAAATGAAACTGCAACTTCCTGCCAGCATCTATCATCACGTAAATCATAGTAATTTTTAAATGTATTTAATTTATTATATAAAAAGTTATAAATACAATTTAAAGCAGTATAATGGTCAATAACAGCATTAGCAAAAATGGTTTTATCTTTAGTAATTACGCCGATGGCTCCTTCTAAGTTATTGACATAAAAGTTTTCTAAATCGAAAGAATTGTTTTCTCTAATGACTTCTTTGTCTATTTCGGTTTTATCAGTTAAGGCTTCAATTAAAGGAATTGATTGTTCTTCTTTTTGCAGACTAACTGATTTTATCTTATAACCATTTTGGGTTAAATGATTACTTATATCTGGTACTCTAAATGAATGTTTAGTATAAATAATAATACTACCTGTTTGTGAATTGATATGGTAAGATTTTATATAGTGATTATTTTGTAAACATTTATTTAGTTTTTGAATTTCTATGTCAGATATATTTTTTAGGTTAATTATTATTTCTTTCATTAGTTTATTTCACTTTTCCAAAGTCCATGTTTGTTGCAATAAGCATAAACAGTAGAATTTTCTTGGTAATCGAAGATCCAGATTGGTTCATCTCCTGGTTTAAAGTTATGAATATCGATTGTTCCATCATATTCTAAAGCAACAAAGTTTATATAGTGATCATCATCCATTGGATGTAGAACTTTCCCTACTTTGACTACAATTTTATTATCTCTGACATCACAAGTTGGAACATGCTTTTCTAAAGCGGCATCGGTGGTGTTGACAGTTAATTCTTCCATTGGTTCACCACAGCAAGTTAGGGTTCCTTTACCATTTACTAATAAGGTAACAACGTTACCACATTTTTTACATAAATAAAATTTTCTCATTTTAACATCTCCATTCTTTAAGAAGTATTTCTTCTTTATTATCATTTTATATGTTTATAAAATATAAGTCAACTTTTAATACCAAAAAACATGCTTTCTGTCATAAAGCATGTTTTCGGATGGGTTTTTTAGGAAATTACAAAGTTACATTGACAGGTATAACTCATAATTTTTATCAAGATCCCATATATGTACATATTACTTAATAGCTTGATTGATAAGGCGCTCCACGCTTCCCCTATACTAAACTTTCCACATATAAGGTAAGTAGTGAAGATTTAAGAGCTAATTGTAAAAAATAAAGTTTTTAATAAGTATATATACAGATTAAAAATTTTAGTTTACAAGTTAGCTGATTAAACTTTTTCCGCTATCCTATTAAGTACTTTAATAATACCATGAATATATATGGTTGTCAATATATGTTTCGCATGTTTTACAAAAAATGTCGAATTTTACATTTTGACAATTTTAGTATGTAAAATGATATTTTCGTGATACAGTTTTAATATATGAAAAAACCGCTTTAAATTTAGCGGTTTTGGTTACTAAATGGTGCATGGGACGAGAGTTGAACTCGCACGAGGTTTCCCTCACTACCCCCTCAAAGTAGCGCGTCTACCATTCCGCCACCCATGCGTATAAGTTAACTAATCAGTAGTTAACTTTATATTACTGTTTTCAATACCACCTAAATCATAAATTGTTTTATAACCCATTTTTTCTAATGTGACAGCAGCTTCGTGGCTACGAATACCAGTTTTACAATAAACGGCAATAGCTTTATCTTTATTATATTTTACTTTATCTTGGATTTCATCATAAGGAATATTAATAGCATTTTTAATATGACTGTTTTCATATTCTTGTTTAGTTCTGACATCAATTATAGTTACATCTTTATTATTAATAATTTCCTTTATTTCATCGCTTTTTGGCATTTGAATGACAGATGTTTTACTATTACTAATTAAGGTGATTATTAGAAGTAAAACAATTAAAACGATGATTATAAAAATAAATATTTTGTTTACAAGATTTTTTGACATGTTATCTAATCCTTTCATAGCTTCCAACAGTTTAATGTTTTTAGTAATTTAATTTTTAATTAATAAAGATTTAAAAACGGGTTACGTGTTAATATAGTGACCATCTAGTGGTATATAAACCCTAGATGGTTTTAAAAGTGTAAAAATTATTTTGTGGTGGTATTGATTATATTTGGAAAATTTAATCGTTATTTAATCAATCTAATAATATCATTATAAGTAATTAAAATCATAAGAGCCATTAATAGGAAGAAGCCGATTGAATGAATGGTGTTTTCTAATCTTGGATCAACTGGTTTTCCTTTGATTTTTTCAATAATAATGAATATTAATCTTCCGCCATCAAAGGCTGGAATAGGTAAAAGGTTGATTAAACCTACATTGACACTTAATAGTGCGGTTAGGCTTAGTAATGACCAAATACCACTATCAGCTGCGGTTCCAACAATACTAAATATTCCAACAGGTCCAGATAAGGCATTAATATTCAAATTGCCTGTTATTAAATAACCAATAATTAGAATCATTTGATGAAGTAAATTAAAGAATTTAGAAAAAGCATATTTAATAGATGCGAAAAATCCAGTTTGAATTTCATCGGTGATGGCAAAGCCATATTTATATACTTCTTCTCCATCTTGTTTGATTTTTTTTGGTTTTAAGGTGAAAGTTTTATTTTCCCCATCTCTTTCAATTTCAATATTAATTTTTTTTCCATTATTGACTTGAAGTTGAAGAGCTAGAGTATCATAGGTACTGGCATCTTTACCATTGATTTTTAAGATTCTATCGCCCTCTTTAAGTCCAGAAGTGGCAGCTGGATAATCTTTACCTATCTCGCCTACTATGGCTTTATTTTGGGGAGCACCAGTAAATAAAGCAATTATAAAGAAAAGAACGATAGCTAATATAAAGTTATTCATAATACCAGCAACAACGGTCATGAATTTTTGACCAAATGTTTTAACAGAAAATTTCATGTTTTTGGGAACGGTTTTGTCATCTTCAATTTCTTCGCCGGCCATTTGAACATAACCGCCAATTGGTATTAGTCTTAAAGAATATTCAGTTTCATCACCTTTTCTGGTCCATTTATGTAATCTTGGACCCATCCCAATAGAAAATTCGTAGACATATATTCCTGATTTTTTAGCAAATATAAAATGTCCAAATTCATGGATTAAAACTATTACTCCAAGTATCAATATAAAACAAATTAAGTTTAATAGAATTGTCATATAATCTCTCCTTTAAATGATTGTAATAAAGAACATAAAACCTAACAATACAAAGATAATACTATCTAATCTGTCTAATATTCCGCCATGACCTGGTATAAGATTTGAAAAGTCTTTTTTACCAAAGTAACGTTTAATAGCTGAAAATACTAAATCACCATATTGACCAAGTACTGATAAGAAGGTACAAATAGCTAGTAATTCAATTTTAGGAAATAATGGATCTACGAGAGTGTGATAGAACATAGCACCGACAAAGACACCCATAATGGTTCCGCCAATCATACCTTCGACGGTTTTTTTCGGTGATATTTCTTTTAGTAATTGGTGTTTTCCAATTAACATACCAGTAATATAGGCAAATATATCGGTAACCATTGGGATAATTAACAAGAAAATTAATAAGTTCAAGTCAATAGAACGGACTAATATTAATAAGGACATAGATATGCCTAAGAAAAGTAAGCCACCTATTAAGTAAAAAGCATCATTAATACTATATTTGGATTGTTCATGATAAAAAACTGTTGGTATTAAAAATGACATAAATAAAGCTGAGAGAACTCTATAATCTAAAGTAAAGACATTTGATAGATCTTTAGAATTAAAAGCAATTAATATGGTTATAAAAATATATGCTATTAACTGAATAAAAATTGGTATTTGTTTTTTAGTTGATTTAACATCTAAGAATTCTTTTAATGCAAGTATAGAAATGACATATACTCCTAGATTGAATATAAGTCCACCCGTTAAAATTAAAGGAATGATGATTGCAAGCGCAATGATAGCACTAATTATTCTGGTTTTCATAATCAATACCTCCAAATCTTCTATCGCGTTTTGTATATTCTATAATTGCTTTATCAAATTGTTGTTCGTCGAAGTCTGGGAAATAAGTTTTTGGAAAATAAAATTCCGCATAAGAGTTTTGCCAAAGCATGAAGTTACTCAATCTTTGTTCACCAGAAGTTCTTATCATTAAATCGACAGGTGGTAAGTTTTGATACAAGTATTTATTATAAGTTTGTTCATCTAGAGTATCGATGTTTAATTTACCATTTTGAACATCTTCGACTATTTTTTTAGTGGCATCGATTATTTCAGCATGACCACCATAGTTAAAACAAATATTAAAGATTTTATCATCATAGTTTTTAGTTTCTTCTTCGATTTTTTGCATAGCTTCTAATACTTTTTTGGCAAGATGTTCTTTTCTTCCAGAAAATACAGCTTTTATTTTTTCTTCATGACAAAAGTTTAAGATTTCATTTAATTGATCTGTTAATAAGCTCATAATAAATGATACTTCTCCCTTACTTCTTTTAAAGTTTTCCGTAGAAAATAAGTAAACACTGATATATTTTATATTTTTGGAAAAAATATAAGCGGTTAATTTTTTTAAGTTTAAAAAACCTTGTTTATGTCCTTCACTTCTACTTTTTCCTTTTTCAGTTGCCCATCTACCATTACCATCGACAATAATGGCAACATGATTTGGAACTTTAAGTTTTGAATAATCCATTTTACTACCTCACTATTCCAATATTAATTATAATATATTTTAAGCTATAAAACAACGGAATTAATGATTTTTGGTCTATTTTACAAAAAAAGAAAAATAAAGTTTGAAGTACTTTATTTATTTTTTATTGTAATTTTGGGATGTTTATTTATATCTAAAAAGTTTAATATGAATAGCATATCTTCTTTCGGTATAGCGACACATCCAGCAGTATATCCTTTATCACCTAAGCAATGAAGGAAGATTGCTGATCCTTTTCCTTGACCATTTTCATATATTTCACCTTGAGAGTTTTGTTCGATGTTGACGGCATATTCATATTGTTTAGGATAGTCTATTAGGTGTTCAGCTGATTGAAATTCTTTTTGATTGGTATTTATAATATATGGGAAATTAAAGGTATTTATTTTTTCATTTAAACTGATTAGTTTATTATAATATAAAGATTTTTCATCATCAACCCAATAAAGATTGGGTGCTATTTTAATATATGGATACTTTATATTTATGTCATGGGTTCCGAAGGCAATTCCAAGATTGTAAGTTCCTAGAGGGGTTTGCCAAGATCCTTCATATTGTTTTGCTGTTACACCTTTTTTCCCAATTTCAACATGATTGATTTCTTTTATTAATTTATCATTTTCATATATTTTCATAATGTTGTTTTGACCAATTTCTACTATTATTAATTGATTATTCATATTTTTCTCCTTTAAGAAAAAAAGTATCTAATGATACTTATTTCATTTGTTTAGCTACTTCTTCGGCAAAGTTTTCTTCTCTTTTTTCCATTCCCTCGCCTACTTCATATCTATACATAGCAATGATTTTACCGTCATTATTTTTAGCGTATGTTTTAACATTAATATCGCTATCTTTAACAAATGGTTGCTCTTCTAGACAAATTTCTTTATAAAATTTATTAAGTCTGCCTTGAACCATTTTATCAGCTATTTCCGCTGGTTTTCCTTCGTTCATAGCTTGCTCTTTTAACACGGTTTTTTCTCTTTCTAATACATCTTCTGGAACGTCTTCAATTTTTACATATGTTGGACGCATTGCAGCAGCGTGCATAGCAATATCTTTTGCAACATCGCTATTAGTACCTTCTGTTACAATTAATACGGCAATTTTGCCACCCATATGAATATATTGTCCAAAACTTTCATTATCTTTTTTAGTGACTTTAGCAAATCTTCTTAGAGATAATTTTTCACCAATTTTGGCAGTTTTAGATACAATAAAATCATTGATTGTACCATCTTTATAAGGTAAGTTTAAAGCGTCTTCTAAATTTTTAGCATCACTTTTAAGGATTGTTTTTAAGGTTTCACTTACTAATTCTTGGAATTCAGCATTTTTGGCGACAAAATCAGTTTCTGAATTCATTTCCAAAATTACAGCATCATTACCTTCAACTAAGATTGAAGCTAATCCTTCAGCGGCGATTCTATCAGCTTTTTTAGCAGCTTTAGAAATACCTTTTTCTCTTAACCAGTCGATAGCATCATCAATACTACCATTAGTAGCTTCTAAGGCTTTTTTACAATCAAGCATTCCAGCTCCAGTTTTTTCTCTTAATTCTTTGACTAAACTTGCAGTAATCATAATTTCCCTCCTTTTATTTAAAAAAGATGACACTAGGTCATCTTTAATATATTATTTTAAAGCGTCAATTAATTCAGCTTTTTTCATTGTAGAATATCCTTTAATTTCTTTAGCTTTAGCTAATTCACGAAGTTCAGCAACTGTTTTAGTAGTTAAATCTTCTGTTTCGGCTTTTTTAGGTTCAGATTTTACTTCTTCAGTTTTTTCTACTTTAGCTTCTTCTTTTTTTGGTTCTTCTTTAGGATTTTTTTCTACTTTTTCAGATGATCTATTATAATTTTTCTTATCAGATTTACGGTCAAATCTAGGTCTTCTATCTTCTTTACGTTTAACAGTTTCTAAGGCTTTTTTCATAATGTCTTCGCCTTTTTCATCTTTACGGTTATCGCTTGAGTAATCGACAATTTTACCACCGTTTGCTTCAACAATAGCGTTATTCATAGCACCAACAATTAATTTAACGGCTCTTATAGCATCGTCGTTACCAGGGATTACATAGTCAACCATATCAGGGTCACAGTTAGTATCGACAATTCCAAATACTGGAATATGTAATTTTCTAGCTTCTCTGATAGCAATTTCTTCTTTAGATGGATCAACAATAAACATTGCCTGTGGTAATTTATACATATCTCTAATACCTGCTAATAATTTATTTAATTTAGCATATTCTTTTTTAATATGTACAACTTCTTTTTTTGGTAAAAGATCAAATGTACCGTCTTTTTCCATTTTTTCAATTTGTTCTAGTCTTTTAACTCTTCTTCTAATTGTTTTAAAATTAGTTAATGTTCCACCTAACCATCTTTCGTTAACGTAAAATGAGTTTGATCTTAATGCTTCTTCTTTAACGGCTTCTGAGGCTTGTTTTCTAGTTCCAACGAATAAAACTTTACCTCCATTTGCAGCAATTTCTTTTAATGCGGCATAAGCCTCTTCAATTTTCTTTGCTGTTTTTTGTAAATCGATAATATAAATATCATCTCTAGCTGTAAAGATGTACTCTTTCATTTTAGGGTTCCATCTTTTAGTTTGATGTCCAAAATGAACACCTGCTTCTAATAAATAACTCATTGACACAACGGCCATTTTCATTCCTCCTTTTGTTATTTCCTCTGAATATTTTAACAAGAGCACCACCCCTATCGGCACTAGGCACTCAAATCCATATTCATGTGTTTTAAAAAAGCCAATAATATTATAACATAATTATATGATTTTACAACAAATTTTTGATATTATATGAATAAATTAAAGGGAAAAGCTATAAAATATATTTTTATGAAAAATATTTTTAGTATATATTGGCTTTTAGTTATGTAAAAAATGATGTTGAAAATTTTATCATTATTTACTTTTTATTTCTAAATATATATTTTAATTTCCAAGAAATATAAAGTTGATATTTTTTACTAAAAAATACTAATCATTATAAGTTTTAATACATAAACTATTAAAGAAAGGAGTGCGAAGATGAACAACAATAACTGTAACAAAATAGAGCAAATATTAGCTGAAGGTCGTAGATGTCAAGCTAAAATGGGCAATATTGGACCAACCGGACCTACAGGACCGACGGGACCAGCAACAGTAACAGTAGGTACAACTACGACAACGGCAGCTGGTAGTCCTGCAACAGTTTCCAATGTTGGAACTGGTCAAAACGCCGTATTAGCTTTTAGTATTCCTGTAGGTGCAACCGGTCCTACTGGAGCAACAGGCGCTACTGGACCAACCGGACCTAGTGGAGCAACTGGTGCTACTGGACCAGCAGGAGCGACGGGAGCTACTGGTTTAACGCCTAATATAACAATTGGAACAGTTACAACTGGAACTCCAGGTAGTGCAGCATCCGCTAGTATAACTGGTACTCTACCAAACTTAGTTTTAAATTTGACTATTCCAGCAGGAGCGACTGGACCAACCGGACCTAGTGGAACAACAGGTGCTACTGGACCAACGGGACCTAGTGGAGCAACGGGAGCTACTGGTCCGACAGGACCTAGTGGAGCAACGGGAGCTACTGGACCAACCGGACCTAGTGGAACAACAGGTGCTACTGGACCAACGGGACCTAGTGGAACAACGGGAGCTACTGGACCAACCGGACCTAGTGGAGCAACGGGAGCTACTGGACCAACGGGACCTAGTGGAGCAACGGGAGCTACTGGTCCGACAGGACCTAGTGGAACAACAGGTGCTACTGGACCAACGGGACCTAGTGGAACAACAGGTGCTACTGGACCAACGGGACCTAGTGGAGCAACGGGAGCTACTGGACCAACC
>CALVRX010000039.1 GCA_944358815.1 uncultured Bacilli bacterium
CTACTGGACCAACGGGACCTAGTGGAGCAACGGGAGCTACTGGTCCGACAGGACCTAGTGGAGCAACGGGAGCTACTGGACCAACGGGACCTAGTGGAGCAACTGGCGCTACTGGACCAACGGGACCTAGTGGAGCAACTGGCGCTACTGGACCAACCGGACCTAGTGGAACAACAGGTGCTACTGGACCAACGGGACCTAGTGGAGCAACTGGCGCTACTGGACCAACGGGACCTAGTGGGGCAACAGGTGCTACTGGACCAACCGGACCTACAGGACCAACCGGACCTACGGGACCGACTGGACCATAAAATTAAAAAGAACATTTTCATTTTTGAAAGTGTTCTTTTTTTGTTAGTTTAATTTTTCTTTTACTATTTTACTAACTAGACTCATATCTGCTTTTCCTTTAACTTTTGGAGTTATAGCTTTCATAATTTTACCCATATCCTTAGTAGATTCAGGTTTGATTTCATCAAATACATCATCAATTATTTTATTTAATTCTTCTTCTGTTAATTGCTGAGGTAAATATTCATTTAAAATATCTATTTCAGCTTGCGTTTTTTCTATTAGGTCTTCTCTATTTCCTTTTTTAAATTCATTGATAGAATCTTTTCTAGATTTTATTTCTTTGGTAATAACATCAGTTACTTCTTCATCAGAAAGTTCATGTTTTTTATTTAATTCACTCATTTGAATAGCGCCTTTAACCATTCTAATTACTGAAAGTCTTTCTTTGTCTTGATTTTTCATAGCAGTTTTTAGGTCTTCTAATATTTGATTACGCATTATTTCCCCTCCTTTTAGAAAAAAGCCATAGATATGGCTTAATAATCGCGGTTTTCACGACGGAAACGACGACGGGCATTTTTAATGCCTTCTTTTTTAGCGTTTCTTCTTCTAACTCCTGGTTTTAGATAACCGTCTTGTTTTTCTCGTAATTGTGCTAGGGAGCCATCTTTACTGTTGGCAGCTTTAAGGTTTCTAAGTGCACCATCAACATTGCCATTTCTAACTACTACTTTTGTCATAAAAATCCCTCCCTTCTTGGCTAAAAATATTATAACACGGGCATTAAGGGTTTTCAAGCAAAATATTAAAGAAATAAGAAAAAAAGTAAGCCTAGGCTTACTATATGTCGCAAGTTTTACCGGATGTGACTCTTCTTATGGTAGAGCCAAGGCTTTTCCCAAGTTCAATTATTAGGCTAAATCCTTTAACGATGGCGTTTATTAAAGTTGAGGTAATAGCTCCACCACTAATGGATTTTAACTGATTATCATTTAATATCATTTACTACATTTTATTGGGTTAATAAAGCCTTCGGCAATACTAATAATGAAGGTTATTATGCCACCAATGGCAGCCCATAAGCCATATCCTCCTCCGGTTACTTGCATAAGTTTTTCATCGGTTAAATACATTTAACTCCTTTCTAGTTATTACGTTTGGTATTTAAAACAATTTGTCCTTTATTTATTTTAATAAATTGGTCGAATAAATCAAGGTTATCTAAGCGATGAGAAATATAAATGATGGTTTTTTTAGGATACTTGGCAAATAGTTTTTTTAATATTCTTCTTTCCATATCGATACTTACTTGATTTAGTCCTTCATCAATGATTAAAATATTAAAGTTACAAAGGGCACGAGCTAAAACAATTCTTTGTTTTTGTCCACTGGAAAGATTAAAACCATTTTCCTCAATTAATTGATAATAATTATTTTGGGCAATGTTTTCGATTTCGCAAATATGAACACAATCAGGATTTTTTGTTTTTAAAGTTAAATTATCAATTAGAGGACCTGTAAATAATATTTCTTTTGAGGAAACATATATTATGTCTTGAAAATAATGGTTTTGAATATCAGTTTGACCTATGACAATATTACCTTGGTAGTTTTGATAATAACCTTTTAATATTTTAAATAAAGTTGTTTTGCCACTGCCACTACCTCCTGTTACAAATACTTTACTAGCATTTTTGATAGTTAAATTAATATCTTTTAATATTAAGTCTTTATTATCGTAAGTAAAGTTTAAGTGTTTAATTTGAATATCACCATTTACTGATGATTTTATTAATGGCTTTGGAGTATATATAAGTAGTTCAGCTATATTATTTAACGATGCTTTTAATTCGGTTAGTTGATATTCAAAATCAAAAATATTTTTTACCAAATTTAATGATGCAGTTATAAGAACATAAATTATTATTAAATTATGAATATTGTGATTATTTTGGATAATTAAAATTACCATAATTAAAATAGTAAAGTGTTCAATTAAGTTTTTAATTAACGAAAAAAGATTATTTTGATTAAATACTTGTTTATTTAATTTAGTAAATTTTTGGTAATGACTGATAAATTTGGTATTTATGTTATTTTGAATATGCAGGTTTTTAATGGTTTCAAAGCCACTAATGGCTTCCACAATATAGGAGTTTATTTGATATTTTTGCCTAGTCATTTTCTCTATGATTAAGTTATTTGTTAGTTTATAAATAAGAAAATAAATTAAAATATTTAATATTAAGAGCAGTATAAAGAAAGGATTAATACAACAGAGTATGATAGCTAAAATAATTAAAAGTGGAAGTTCCATGAAAAAGATTTGTGAAAAATAGTGGATGACATCTTTAACAACATAAAGGTCATTAAAGTAACTGACAATTTCTCCAGTTGTTTTACGGTAGTAATAACGATAAGGAAGGTTTAAAATTTTCAAAAAAATATCCAATGACAGTTGTTTATCTAATTTTAAATTAAGGTTAATTACTAGTTTATTTTTGATGAAATTAAAGAGGTCTTTAAATGAAAAGATTAACAGAAAGGAGGCACATAGCGCCAAAATAAATTTTTTGTTTATATTAGAGACAACTAAAGGTAAAAAAAGTGAAGATATGATGGATAGGAAACTGACAAATAACGAAGTAAAGTTGATTAGTATGATTAGTTTGAAATTTTTTTTAATATAATACCAGATAAATTTTAATATATTAGGTTCAGTTTGATAAGTTATTTGTTTAATTGGATACATTTGGATAGATATTCCTGTCCAAATTTTATTAAACTCCTCAAATTTAATAGATTTTAAGGATGTCGCTGGGTCAGCAATTAAAAGTGTTTTCTTTTTAAAATTGATCTTATATACGACAACATAGTGTTGGTAGGAGTGGTTAATAATTACGTGAGCTATACAAGGTAACTTTAAATCAGAAAGATTACTATTTTTGACTCCTATACTATTAAATCCAAGGCTTTTTAATGTTTCGTTTATGTGATAAGCGGTGGTGCCATTTTGATTAGTTTGCAGCATTTCACTTAGTTTATTTATACTGACATATCCGTGGTGGTATTTTAATATCATCTGCACACATGCTGGTCCACACTCTTTTAAACCTTTTTGTTTAATATATGGATATTTTTTGATGTTTTCACCTCCCTCATTGATTAACATACGATTTAAGGAGGCAATATCCTTTTGGACTATAAATTTTTACAACAAAAAAAGTTATTTACCAAAAATATCTATTTTCTTTGGTCCATAACTTTTAGTTTTTAAAAGTTTCAAGTTAGTAATAGGCATGCCAATTTCATATTCACAAATGACGATTCCCCCATCTTTCAAAAGATTTCTTTCTTCAATAATTTTTAAGGCTTTATTTAATTGATTTTGTTGGTATGGAGGATCTAAAAAAATAATATCAAATTGTTTATCGGTTGTTTTTAAATATTTTTTATAGTCAGTATGCATGATAATAATATTTTCATCCATGTTTTGGCTATTTGTTTTAATAGTATTTATAGCTTCAATATTATTATCGATTAAATAGCACGTTTTGGCGCCTTGACTAATAGCTTCTAGACCTAAGGCACCACTTCCAGCAAAAAGGTCTAAAACTATACTACCTGGTATATAGTTTTGAATCATGGCGAATAAAGATTCTTTTACTCTATCCATAGTTGGTCTAGTGCCTTCGATGTTAAATCCTTGTAATTTTTTTCCTTTATATTTTCCACTAATAATTCGCATAAAATCACCAATAATATTTTAACATATTATTTAAGTGTTCCCAAAATTTTTTCAAACATTTCGATGGTACTGATAGTTTTTTCTAGTCTATCAATTTTCGATAGATGATATGTTTGTTTGACTTCTTCTTCGAATTTTTTAAATTCGGAGGGGTTTCTATTTAAAATTTTATACCAATATGAATGTTTTCTTAAGTGTCTTAGATAATATTCATTTTCTTTAATTTTGAATTGTAATTGTAAAGTCATTAATCGTCAAAGTGTTTATATATTGGTCTTGGCTTATAGTTGTTTGTTGGAATGGTTTTATTAGATGACATATCTTGAAGAAGACTGAGAACTCTTTGCAAGCTATTAACGCCATTTTGAATACCATCTAAGTCTAATCCTTTTAAGAAGTTAGGTAAGTCGAAATTTGTTTGTTTAGGTTGTTCTGTTTTTAAATAATCTTTCCATGCTTCTTTATCTTCACCGTAAAGATCATATATTTCATAGAATTGTTGCCAAGTCATTTTTCCTTCTTTAACATATTTCAATAATATTGGATTATTTTTAACAAAATCTTTAAATTTTTCTTTGGTTTCCATAAAATCACCTATACTAATATATTCAACAGGAAAATAAAAATGTCAAAAATAATGATAGTAATTTAAAAAAAGACTTTTTTGGTCTTTTAGGCATTTTGGATATAATTCAATTTTAAAGATAAAGTAGAATTAATTATATCGGGTTGGGATGTGACTTTACTATTATAGGAAACTATAACATCAAAGGTTTGTGATTGATTAGCTTGCAATAAATCATTTTTATTAATTCTTTGGGTTTGAAACGTAATGGCAGGATTATTAGAATCAGTCATTTCAATACTAGATACTTTAGCATCAACATTGCCTTTATTAGTAACAGTGACTGTATAAGTCATAGAATCGCCAGGACTGACTAAATTGGTTTTAAAGGTGGCAGTGGTGCCTGAGATAACCGGTTCGATAGCTTTAGTGGCACTTCCTTCAACATTTGTGACATCAATATTTGTGATTTGTATATCCCATTTACTCGATATGCTGGCAGTACCTGTAGTGATTAGTTGAGTAGAAAAAGCGGCATATCCAACGGCTAGCATACAAATAATAGCTATTAAAAATACTAAAATCATTGATTTTTGTTTCATACTATCACCTATTTTAATTATAACATATTAAAAGAAAAAAGTCCTATTCATTAGCACTTTTTTCACTCATGGAAGCAACTTCTAATTTTTTACCGTTATGAATTATGGTTAAACTTCCTGATGTTTGATAACCTAGGTCTTCTTTATATTCAACTTGAAAATTATAAACATAGGCTTGTTCATCGGTTTGATCACCATATTTATAACTAGATTGTTTAACTTTATCAACAGTTACATTTGTGACTTCTGGAAGTTTTTGATTACGGTTATCATAGACATCACTTTCAACGGTTTTATACATGGTATCCATAGCATATTTTTCAAAATCGTTTTGATAGTTAGAATAAACAAATTGTTTGCCACCGACGTCATTTTTACTTATTTTATTATCTAATGTAAAGAAATCTGTTACAAACATTTGGGCGACTAAGTCGGCATATTTTTCTTCATCAACTTTGTCTACATTTAAGGTTTTTTCTAACTGATTAAATAATTTTTTATAGTATGCGGTAGCATTATCTTTTAGAGTATAGCCATAGGCTTTGATGTTGGCAACTTCTTTAACAGCTTTAACGGTTTCTTCTTTATGGGTTAATTTTTGAACGGCTAATACACTACCGGCAATTACAAGTGCGAGTAAAATGATGACTATGATTATTCTTTTAACGTTTAATTTGCGTTTTCGTTTCTTTTTCATTTTTGCCCTCCTTTTATTACTTCTTTAGATTCATTAGTCTTTTTAATTAAATCGTGCACAATAATATCATTAGAAACAGCAATTTCTTTTTCTGCCATTTCAGTATATTTAGAAATATAGTCTTTACTGATTACAGATGCTTCATCAAAGACAATTGCTTGTCCGTTTTGGCTATCATAATACATTTTATCAGTAATCCAATTGCCATTTGGGAAAACGACAAAGTGGTCATCAGTACTAAAAACATCGTGTCCTAAGGCATATTTATCATATATACCTAGCATGTTTCCTAAAGTTGGTAGGACGTCATACATACCGGTTACAGTAGTAATTTCTTTATTAATTTTTTTTCTTAAATCTTTATCTTTAGTCCAAATGATAAATGGTACTTTACGATTTAATTCATAATCATATTTAGTGAATTCTTTATATTTTGGATCATTTTTATCTAATTTAGAGTCTGTTTCAGGATTATAGTTATAATAATAATCATATTCTGATCTTTTTATTTTAGCGTCATGGTCACCATATATGACTATAACGGTATTTTCTAATAAACCGGCTTGATCTAATTCATCGATAAATTCACCGATAGCAGAGTCGGCATAATGAGCGGTCGTGAAGTATTTACCTAAAGTAGTATTTTTAAGGTAGTCGTTGACAACTTCGGTTTTTTGACCAGTTACGGGGTCTGTTTTAGTATAATGATAAGTTAAATCTAAATCAGTTGTATCTTCTAGTCCTTCAAATGGAGTATGGTTTGTTAGCATGATTAATACTCCATAGTATTTGTCATGTTTTTCAGAGATGTTTTTAATTTTTTCTACAGATTGTTTAAAGAATGATTTATCGGATAAACCTAAGCCAATATTTTCATCTAATTTATAGTCTTTATCATAGTAATAGAATTTATCATAGCCTAATTGTTTGTGCATGACTTCCCTATTCCACATGTTACCTTTATTAGCGTGCATACTAAAGACATAGTAATCTTCATCTTTTAAGAATTTTTGAATAGATGGATATTCTCTATCCCAATAACTGACAAAGACGGTACCACTACTAGCTGGAAGTAAAGATGTACTATAAGTAAATTCTGTATCGCTACTAGTTCCAACACTTTCTTGGGCATAGAAGTTAGAAAAATACATTCCTTCTTCAGCAAGTTTTTTTAGATTTGGAGCAATGGTTTTACCATTAATTTCAGTATTTAACAAGTAATTTTGCATGCTTTCAGCATGAATAGCAATGACATTTTTACCTTTAAATATATCAGTATATTCATTTGTTTCATCTTTTCTGGTATTTTCTTTATAGTAATCACGAAATTCTTTAGCCGCTTGGTCATAGCCAAATAATGGACTAATTTGTGGTTTTAAGCTGGCAATTAAGTCATTACTTTGATAGACATAAATACCAAATTTCATAACGACATATTCTCTATTCCACTGTTTATATAATCTACTAATATCGGTACCTGTTAAGGTAGAGACAAAGAATCCTAAAACAATAACGGCAGCAACTAATACTTTTAGTACACTGACTCTTAATTTATCTTTTATTTTTAAGTTAGTATAATAACCTTGTTTTAAGAGCTTACGATGAACAAATATTAAGGTTAATGGAGCCCAAATATAGCAAAAATCCTTTAGTTCCATGATGGTTTCTAAGGCATCACTAACACCCATGAGCTGTAATGATGTAGCAAGTAATGAAAATGATGTAAAAGAAACATAGTTAGTATAATAAATAGAATTAATTAGGCAAACTAAGGTTAAAATAATAGACCAAGTTATAAAGTATTTGAATCTATTTTTTGGTTTAAAGAAATAAGCAAAAGCTCCAACAAATAAAACAAAGGCTAAATCAGCCAAGATTGGAGAAATTGCGGTATAGTTTTTTACTGTAAAAAAACGAATCATACAACCATTAATTAAAGATGTAATAATAAATGCAGCAAAGAGCACATTATGTTTGAAAAAATATATGACATTGGATTTAGTTTTATGGAGAATGTCAATTAATTTTTTGAAAAAATTTTTCATATTCCACCTCAATTACTTTTAACATTATAGCACGTTTTTAATATAAAAAAAAGTATTATATCTTTAATATATAGTGATTTTACTAAAAGAAAAAGTGACTTGAAAAAGTCACTAGGAGACTATTACCTTTAATACGTAGAGATTTAAGATTAAATCTTTTTAGTACTAGTAGTCTGGGGGTAAGCATATACCGGTAATAAAATATATGCCCATTAATTATTATTGACAGTTTGTTTGTTTTTATGCAGTTTTTTATAAGCATTATATTCATCAGTATTAATGGCAATGCCCATGACAAATATATATGATAAAATGTATATCCAAATCATCATAGCAATAATACCAGATATACTACCATAAAATAAGCTATAATTAGCTAAATGGGATACATAATAAGAATATATGGATGTGGTTACTATCCAACATATAGTAGTAAATAAAGCGCCTTTATTCATAAATTTACTTTTTATTTTTTTATCTGGGGAAATTGTATAGATGATTTTTAAAATCCAGAAAATAAAGATAAAAGCAATAGGCCATTTTAAGAGAACAAATATAAAGTATATATTATTTTTAATGGCAGAAAACATTTGCAGTTGCATTACTTCTTCAATAATGATATTTCCATAAGCTAAAACGATAAAGATAAAGACGAAGACAAACATTAGTAAAATAATCATGAATAAGGCTTTGACACGATCTTTGATATAGTCGGTACTTTTAATATTATAAAGTTCATTAGAGGTGATGATTATGGAGTATGTGCCATTAGATACTAATATGAATCCGACAATCATGAAGAAAATGACATTCCCAGTGATATGACTATCTTTTATAAAAGGTATCATAACTTGAAGGACGCTAGATGGGATTAGTTTTTCAATAATATCGACAAAAGGCGCTATTAAATAAAGAATTTTGGAACCTATATAGCCATATAAAGTTAAAAGAGGAAAGATGGCTAATACAAGGAAAAAAGCTAATTGACCAGGTAATATTTTCATTTCTGGTCTAGTGATTAAATCAAATATTCTTTTAGCGTACGATTTTAACATACTGCCTCTTCCCTTTCTTTTAATTTTTTATTTCTTCTTTATTATTACGCATATCAATAGTGGCTTCATTGATAGCATCATCAATGGTTTTGATTTCGTCATTAATCATACTATAACCTATGGCAGCACCGAAACCATGTGATAGTTCTTTAAATTCTTTGTTTAATTTTCTAATATAGGTGACGATAGTTTTTTCATCATGGCCAATAATAAAGATTAAGAATTCATTACCATTAGTTCTTAAAATTTCACTATTGCTTAATTGATGGTTAATTAAAATACTAGCAGCTTCGACTATGACTTTATCACCTTCAGTATGACCAAAGTTATCATTAATATAAGCAATGTTATTCAAGTCAATGACGATAACTGATTGTGGATAGGCTTCACTATTATCCCATTTTTCCATATTATCATTTAAATAATTACGATTTTTCAATGATGTTAGGGTATCAATATAGCGTAATTTATCGGTTTTGGATAATTTACTATTGATGTCTTTCTTTTTATTTAAAATAATTTTAGTAATAATAACGGCAATAGCTAATAATACAATAGCAATAGAGCTTAAGATTAATTGTAAGTTCTTATTATTATTATTTGATAAAAGTAAATCTTTATAACTATTATTGACAGTTTCTTTAGTATTTATAAAAGATAAGTAAAAATTGAAAAAGTCATTTAAGTTTTTATTTTTTTGAGAGATATATCCAAAATTATCTTGAATATCTAAAGTATTTAATTTTTTGAATTGTTTTAAATCTGATCTAATATAATAATCATATGTGTATTCATCGATGGCAGCGATGTCATTAGGTTTTATATTACTTATTAAATCTTTCACATTGTCATATTCTTTAGTTTTTATATTATTTTCTTTTAAATATTTAGATATTTTAGTATCTTTGATGGTTAAGACGGTTATATCTTTTAGAGATGTAACGTTATTTACGATTAAATTTGTATTTTGATTTGTGATAATGGCGATTTTACTATCAAATATTGGGATAGTTTTATAAGTGTTTTTGACATTATTACTATGATTATTTAAAGTAATATCAATTTCATTTGTTTCTAATGCTTTAAGAATATTGGCTTGTGATGAGTATTGTTTATAGTCAATTTCAATACCAGCAGTTTTAGCAAAGTTACTTAAAATATCATGATTAAAGCCTTTTAAAGACCCACCTACGGTAATATCATACGGTGCATTAGCTACAAATCCAAAGGTATATCTCCTACTTCGAAAATCAGTTTGTTCTTTTTCAGATATTTCTTTATAGGTAAAATAGTTATTGGCAAAGTGTTTAGCGAAAGAATTTGATAGTTTATTTTCTTTCCATTTATTTAAATATTTAGTAATGATTTTATTTAATTTTTCATCAGTGCCCAAAGTTATAACATAGTTAATTTTATATTCAGGAATATTATAGGCTATGTGCAGATTTTTAGAGGTTAAAATTGTCTCTAGGTAATCTAGTTTTGGTAAGGCTATAGCATTTACAGCATTAGTGTTTAAAGCAGTTAATAAAAGTTCAGCTGTGTCATATTCTTGATAAGTTAAATTGGTGGATCCTAATAAGGAATCAGAAAGTTTTTTAGTGGTGTTTTTTAAACAACCAATTTTTAAGTTATTTAATTCACTAATATCAGTAAAATGCTGTTTTTCATTTGTAATTAAAATATAATTATCCTGATACAATAATAAATCATTAGAGCTTGGATTATCTTTTTTAGATAATGAGTAGTCAGCTATAGTGTCAGTTGAAGTTTCGTAGGAAATTTTATTGAAGGCAAGTTTAGTATCTTTACTTAATGAGTTGATGAAGTCGAAAAAGATACCACTTCCATTATTACTAACTATTGGAACATTATTTAGTATAGCAAAGTCAATAACGTTATTTTTATTGTCTTCAATCCATTTTTTTTCAACTACTGTTAAAGTTGTGTTTTGGTCCTCTTTAGTAAAAAAACGGACTAAGCCGATAGAACCTAAAATTACTACAATTATTATGGCAATTATTCCGATTTTTTTATTCACTGCTTCCACCATCTTTTCCATATATGAAGTTTTCTTCTGTTTTATGTTTATAACCAGCGATTGGGTAATTAGCGTTATCTTCTTTTGTGTCGATTAAAACTTGAATATCATAATATGATTTATCATCGTCTTTTAGTTTTTCTAGGATGGTATTACCTAGTTTTTTAGCATCTTCTGGTTTCATTTCGTTATTAACGGTGATGATGAAATTTAAAATACGTCCCTCATTATGATAATCGACATTTGATACTTGGTTATTGGATTTTAAAGTGTCTTCAATATCATCAATAGTACTAGAAGATATTTTATGGTCCTCAATACCATTTAGACGGTCACCATATTTATTATTACTAAATAGTGGTACAATAAATAACCAAATTATAATGATTAAAAAGATAACTAGAAAGATAATGCCTCCAATTAGACATTGTTTTTTGTGTTCATTTATAAATTTTTTCATTGTTAATCACCTCGAATATTATACTATATTTTATGCTTATTTTCAAACTTCGCTTATCAAATAAGGATTTTCTTTGGTTCCACTTCCACCAATTATTTTAGAGGTGTTATGGAGAGTTATAACTGGTCGAATGTTCAACTGCTGTGTTGGAGTGGATGTTTTAAGAGTGCCATTAGAAATAATATAAACATTATTATTTATGGTATTGATGGTATATTCTGGACCGTTTTTTATAGAAAAATCTGATAAGTAATTGCCTTTTTGGCATTCTATTTCAGTACCTGTTTGACATTTTAAATTATTAGATGCATTTAAAAAGTCTTGGGTAGTTAAAAGTCCTATGGTCATATTAATATGCTTTTGACATTCATTTTGAGCAAATTGTAAGCAGAAATCTGTTTTTTTGAGTTCTAAATTGTTAAATTCATTATAGAGATTATGATTTAGATATGTATTAATACTGGATGTTTGAAAGTTAGTTTGATTATTGGTATCCCATGGCATGGTGGCGATTTTATCATTACTGACGATTTTGATGGATCCGTCTTTATTAAGAGATAAAATACGCCATACGGTATTATTTAATTTTAGATAGTTATCTGGATTGCTACCTTTATAAATTCCTGATGTGGCTTTTAGCAGATTTTTTTTTTAGAATTAGCATAAATAGTGTCAGATAAGTTTAGACTGATATTGGTTTCTTTAGATGGTTCATCATTATAGGTATAGACATAACTTTTAGTTTCGCTATTATATTTGATTTCGACATTACCATTTAAATTTTCACTACTATTACGTGGGTCTTTGACTTCGTCATTAGTGATATAGCCTTCATCGATTAGTTGACTTACTGGAAGTGAATAGACAGAACCGTCATCACTTAATTTAGTGGCATTGTCTACGCTCCATTCTTTGGCAGCTGTAATGACAACGTCAACTTGGTCTTTATAAGTTTCTTCTCTAGCATTTCTAATAACAGAACCAACGGCTGGATAAACGACTAAAGCTATGAGTCCTAAAATAGCAACTACGGCTACTAATTCTACTAGGGTAAATCCTTTATTTTTCATTTTCATCACCTATTCTATTTAAATTATAATGTAAATGAGGTGCAAAGTCAACCAACACATGGTATAATACTTTTGGAAATTTTGGGGGTGTTTAGATGTCTAAAGCAGAACTTTTAAGTCCAGCTGGCAATATGGATACTTTAATTTCAGCGGTAAATAATGGTGCTGATGCGGTTTATGTTGGAGGAAAAATGTTTGGGGCTAGAGCTTTTGCAAATAATTTTTCTTTGGATGAACTAAAAGAGGCTGTAAAGTATTGTCATATATATGGAGTTAAATTATATGTAACGGCTAATACAGTGGTTTTTGAAAATGAAATAGAAGATTTTTTAAATTATATGAAATTTTTATATGAAATTGGTATTGATGCGGTAATTATGCAAGATTTAGGGATGATTAATTTAGTTCGAAAGTTTATTCCTAATTTAGTGATTCATGCTTCTACACAAATGAATTGTCACAATGATGAGAGTTTATTTTTACTGAAGAAAATGGGGGTTAAAAGGGCTGTCTTGGCTCGGGAGATGAGTTTAGAGGAAATTAAGAATTTAAAATGCCCGATTGAAAAAGAGATATTTATTCATGGCGCACTTTGTGTTTCATATAGTGGTCAATGTTTATTTAGCAGCTTAAATGGGGGCCGAAGTGGAAATCGTGGAAGCTGTGTAGGAAGTTGCCGTTTACCATATGAATTATACGGCGATAATGGAAAAGTTAAAACTGATGGAGATTATTTACTTAGTACCAAAGAGTTATGTACCGTAAATAATATTAAAGAGATTTTAGATACGGGAATTGAAAGTTTAAAAATTGAGGGACGTATGAAAAGTCCAGAGTATGTGGGATATGTAACTAAAGTTTACAGAAGATTGATAGATGATTATTATTTAGGAAAAAATCCACAAGTAACTAAAGAAGAGATGATTAATTTATACAAGTTATTTAACCGAAAGTTTACAAATGGTTATTTATTTAATGATGATATTTATAATATTAAAACGCCAAATCATTTAGGTTATCCTTTAGGAGAAATTGTGAAATTAGATGAGGAAAAAATTTATATTAGATTAAGCGACGATTTAAATCAAGAAGATGGAATTAGATTTAATTTATCCAATAAAGGGATGATTGTAAATTTACTTTATAATGAACAAGGTCTTTTAGTAAATCACATTCCTAAGGGAAATATAGCGATTGTCGATAATAAAGTGGGAATTGTGAAAAAAGGTAGTGTTAATAAGACCTTAGATAAATGTTTGATGAGTAGAAAAAAGGCTATTAAAAAAATAAAAGTAGATTTAAGGCTTAAAGGTACAGCTGGTGATTATTTAACTTTAACTATTTCTGATGGATTGAATACGGTGACAGAGAAATCTATTTTATTAGATAAGGCAAAGAAAAAAGTGACAACACAAGAGGAAGTTTATGAAAAAATAAGTAAGCTCGGGGCAACTCCATTTATTTTAGGAAAATGTGAGATTATTTTAGATGAGGCATTTATTCCAATGAAGTTTTTAAATGAACTTAGACGTTCAGTATGTGATAAGTTAATTAATAAAAGATGCGGGTCAAGCCGAAATATTCAATTTAAATATGAGAAAAAAAGATTTGATGGAATACTCGATGGTTTTAGTGTTTTAGTAAGAAATGAAAGACAATTAAAGTTATTTTTAGGTGATATGCGAATTTATACAGAAGATTTTGATTTATATAAAAAATATAAAAAAAATAATGTTTATTATAAGTTACCTAGAATTATGAATAATTTTCCTTTATTTAAAGGTGAAAAGTTATTAGTGAGTGATTTAGGTAGCATTTACAAATATAGTAAAGATAACGAAGTGATTGCGGATTATCCATTAAATATTACTAATAGTGAAACGGTGAATTTTTTATATAGTTTAGGGGTTAAAATAGCGACTATTTCACCTGAAGTTAAAGATTTTAAAGAGGTTTTAAAGTATTGCAAACATGCGGAGATTATTATTTATGGAAAAGTTGATTTAATGATTTTGAAGAAGTTTAGAGAAAATGGAAAGTATTTAAAAAATAAGAATAATTATTTTCCGATTATTCATGGAAAGTATACGACAATTTTACATCATGAAAATATTAATTTAAAAGAAACAGGCAGAATTATTTTATTCGATGAAGATGTTAATAAAATAGATGAGATTAAAAAAATATCAAGGGTTAATCCTTGATATTTTTTAGTCTCTTGGTCTATTGAAGTGATCAAAGTCAGATTCTCTTAAAGTGAATTTATACAATGTATTACCACTAATAATGACGAACACACTTTCATAGTCTTCTCTAACTTCGAAGTATAGAATTGGTGAATGTAATTCTTCTTCAACATCAACTAAATCATTGAAGTTTTTAACATTGATAATATCATATTTATCAATATCTGGCATGTTATGTGTTTCGGCAATGATGTCACCATATTCTTTTAAGATCTTATTAAGTGCTAAGACATATTCAGATTTTCTTGTTACAGCAAGTAGGCTCTTAACTAATACTTTAAAGGCTACTAAAGTAATTATTAATACTACGGCACTTAGAATAACTATAGGTACATTAATATCAGCTTGATCTGATGCAGATTTATAAATTGTATTACTGCCATGATTTACATAATTTGGTTTAATATTAATAGTTTGCTGTAGTAATGGAATTTCTAGTGTCATAGTGTTAGTTTCTTTTAATCCTTTTTCAGTTGCACCATGTAATCCAGCTGTTATATTAACAACCATGCTTAAATCTACTCTAGCATCAATGGATAATCCGTATTGGTTACGGAAATCAGTCATTATTTTATTGTATTGTTCATAATCTAAATTGACATTTTTATTAATGGTAAATGTTTTTCCACTACCTGTTTGATTAGCTTGATTAGCTACAGGATAGGCTTTTGACCAAATTTCAACGTCTTTTCCTTCGGTATTTTGATATAAACCACGAGCAGTAGCTACAATTTCATAATTGTAACTATAATCTAAGTCTTCGGTACTTTCAAAGACATAAGTGGCATCGACATTGATATGATCAATTAAAGATGTAATATATTGTTTATTCATTCCAATGTATGGTGTTGTGAAATAGCTGTTGTCTTTTAGATACACCTTATAGTTTAAGTTAGAATTATAAGTATATGAATATAATTCTTCTTGTCCAGTTTGGCTTGGATTTAAGTTTTTCACAAGCGAAACAATGGATGCAATCATGATAGCAATGACAACGATTAATAAAGCTACACGGACCCATTGTTTTAAGATAATTTCTGTTTCATTTTTTTGTCTCATTTTATTTCTCCCCTTCTTATTTCTATGATATTGCACCACTTAGCCATACTGATGGATAACCAATATATGGTACAACAAATGATACTTTACCAATGACATCTTCAAAAGCAACGGCATTAGCATCAATGGTATTATTATGATCTCCTTTAGTAACAAATAATTTGTTACCAAATTCGTCGTTAGTAATTTCTACAATTCTATGAACAACATATTTGGTGCCACTGACGAATTGAATTATATCGCCTTTTTTTAATTCATCTTTTTCTTTGTTGTTTAGTTTATTAATGACTACGGCATCGCCACGATTAAAGGTTGGTGACATACTACCGGACATGACGGCAATTGGTTGATATTTGAATAATCCCATAACAAAGCCAGCAAGTAAAGCGATAAAGATAAATACTGGGACATAAACGACAGGATTATATTTTCTTCGTTCGCGCTTTGATAGCCTTTCAGATTTATTTACATGAACATAGTTCATATAAACGTATACAGCAAGTGGTAATAAAACGCCCACAATAGCTGTTCCAAACCAATCTAAGTTAGGTACGATTGGTACAATAAATGGTGGAACAGTAACAAATAATTTATAGATGATACTGAATTTAACTCCACCTATATATACTAGATAAGTACATACCGCACTTTCTAATATATTTGGTATTAATGTTGTAGATGTATAAATAAATGCTTCTTTTAAATCGCTGAAATTATTTAAGAAATTTGAAAAATCTGTATTAATGAAAGCAAATAAAATAGTCATTAAAATAAAATTCCAAACTTTTTTCTTTTCATTTTTAACAAGTGCTGCTCTGATAAATTCTTGGAAAAATATTATTCCTACAAAACACCATAAGTTTTTTATAATACTAACAATATCTTTGGCATAAGGTGTTCTTTCGAAACCAAATACTAATCCAAGTAAGAAATATATGATTATATAAATTATCAATGCAATAAGTAAACTTTGTGTTTTATCTTGTTCTCCTTTAACCCTAAATGACGAATCTCGACTTAAAAATACTGCAACTGCGCATAATATAATCCACATGAGTGGATGAATTATTTCATTGTAGTAATCAAGATTTAAGGGACTGATAACAAAGGTGTTTAAAATCAAATATATAATTAATGAACTATATATTATTAGATTATTTTTCATAGTCATACCCCTTTTTTATATTTTTCCTTACTATTCTTACTATATTGAATTATAACATATCATTAAGGTATTGACAACTATATAGGCTAAAAAAGTTTTCTTTTGACATTTTTATTCAAAAAGAAAAACTTATGCTATTAGGCTTGAACATAAGTTAAGTTTACAGTTAAACTAGCAGTTGAGTTATAGGCGTTATCATTGCCGGCTGCTTTATCAACAAATTCAGCAACAATTTTTAATTGAGCTGTACTACTGCTTTGTAAAACTCCGGTTCCTGGGCTAGTGACTGTGTATTTTATATTTCCATCTGAGCTTACAGCTGTTAGGTTTTCTTGATTTGGAGTTATATTGTTTCCAGATAAGGTAATATTACTTAATTTGGCATCAATAGTACCTGTATTTTCAATTGGAACAATATAAGTTATGGTATCTCCTGGACTAATTAAGCTAGCTTCAAAAGTAGCGGTTAGACCATCACCATCAACCAAGACTTGACCTGATGGAGTTGTACCCATGGTAGAATTAGCTTGATAAGTGGCACCTGTTTGCTGAAAATGAACATCCCACCTTGATGTAATAGTGGCATCACCAGTGATATTTAATTTTTGAGCAAAGGCGGCATAGCCAACTGACATAACTAAAACTACAGCTAAAAGGGCAATAATTAATGCTTTTTTATGTGTTTTTTCCATGTTTTCCTCCTTTATATTCTATAAAAATAGTATCATAATTTAATTAATGATTCAAGTAGATTTAACATTAACTTACATTTTTATATTTTAAAATGATATAACATAATATTATTTGACTTTATGTTGACGTTAATTAAATACCTACATAAATATTGTGTGTTTTTATCTTTAGTTTTATGATAAGTATAATATTACTTGATTTTTCTATTTTTAACTGTAATTGTTTGTGTTTTTTTGGATAAAATCTATTAATTTTTTAGAAAATAAACAGAAGACACAAAAAAAGAAAAACGTTATAGTTTTCCATTTTTCATACGTATTATTCAGCTTGGTGAGCTAATGTAGTTACTGAAATGCTTGATTCAGTAACAGAACCAACTGACTGAGCATTACCATCGAATGTAGCTGTTACAGTCATTGTAGCAGTTGCACCTTTAGCAATTGAATCTGGATTAGCTGGAGTTACTGTGAAGATGATATTTCCTTTTTTAACAACTAAATCAGCAGGATTGGTGTCTTCGCCTCCACCGTTTGCTGTAACTTTTGGTTCATCTAATATAGCAGTAACATTTCCTTCATTCATAATAGTTAAAGTAAATTCTACTGTATCACCTGGCTGATTTAAAGTAGCATTAAGAGTTGCAGTATGTCCTTCATCATCATATTCAATAGTTCCGGCTGGAGGTGTTGCTCCACCTGTGCCCATATTAGCAACTACAGCACCACTTGATTCTTTTTTACTTGTATCAAAGTGGACATTCCAGTTTGTTTTTTCTTCAGTGATGTTAGCTGTACTATTGATAGTTAATGTTTGAGCAAAAGCGGCATAACCTACTGCCATAACAAAGACAACTGCAAGTAAGGCTCCAATTAGTGCATTTTTGTGTTTGCTTTCCATTTTCGATTTCCCTCCTATAATATTCTAAGTAGTTTCTCTACTCTATATTGATGATACCATAATTTGCAAAAGACTTCAATAACAAAAAAAGAAAAACTATGTTAGTTTTTTCCTTTTTTACACAAATTACATTATTCAGCTTATTCAGCTTATTCAGCTTATTCAGCTTGGTGAGCTAATGTAGTTACTGAAATACTTGATTCAGTAACAGATCCAACTGACTGTGCATTAGCATCGAATGTAGCTGTTACAGTCATTGTAGCAGTTGAACCTTTAGCAATTGAATTTGGTGTAGCTGAAGTTACATTAAAGATGATATTTCCTTTTTTAACAACTAATAGATCTTCATCTTCGTCAGTACCTTCACCGTTGGCTGTAACTTGTGGTTCATCTAATATAGCAGTAACATTTCCTTCATTCATAATGGTTAAAGTAAATTTTACTGTATCACCTGGCTGATTTAAAGTAGCATTAAGAGTTGCAGTATGTCCTTCTCCATCATAGGTAATAGTTCCTTTTGGAGCTACAGCACCACCTGTTCCCATATTAGCTTCTACAGCACCACTTGATTCATTTTTAGTTGTGTCATAGTGAACATTCCAGTTTGTTTTTTCATCAGTAACTGTAGCTGTACTGTTGATAGTTAATTGTTGTGCGAAAGCGGCATAACCTACTGCCATAACTAAAATAACTGCTACTAATGATACGATTAATGTGTTTTTGTATTTACTTTCCATGTTTTCCTTCCTTTCTCTCAAGTAGCTTTTCTCTACTCTTAATTTAATATATCATTTTTTTTATAGGTTATCAAGATACAAAAAAAGAAAAGCTATAAAAAGTTTTTCTTTTTTACACATATTAGGCACCAGCTTGGTGAGCTAATGTAGTGACTGAAATAGTAGCAGTATTGACATCACCTACTGACTCAGCAGTAGAATCAAATTCAGCAGTTACAGTCATTGTAGCAGTTTCCCCTTTAGCAATTGAACCTGGTGTAGCTGAAGTTACTGTGAAGATGATATTTCCACTTTTTACTTTCATTGGATCATCAGGTAATTCATCATCGCCATCAAATGAAACTTTTGCTGGATCTAATACAGCAGTAACAGCGCCTTCATTCATAACAGTTAAAGTATACAATACTTTGTCGCCTGGCTGATTTAAAGTAGCCTTAAGAGTTGCAGTATGTCCTTCTCCATCATAGGTAATAGTTCCTGCTGGAGCTACAGCACCACCAGTTCCCATAGTAGCACTTACGGCACCAGTTGATTCTTTTTTACTTGTATCAAAGTGAACATTCCAGTTTGTTTTTTCATTAGTAACTGTAGCTGTACTGTTGATAGTTAGTGTTTGAGCAAATGCGGCATAACCTACTGCCATAACTAAAATAACTGCTACTAATGCGACAATTAACGCATTTTTGTGTCTAGTTTCCATTTTTTCCCTCCTATAATATTCTAAGTAGTTTCCCTACTCTATTACGATGTTAACATATTTTTGAGAACAATTCAAGAAATTAAATTTTTTTTTAATTAATTTTTTTTAGAAAACATCAATAATAGTGTTTTTTCAAGGAGCAAAAAATATCTAATTATGTAAAGTGTTTTTTACAAATATTTTTTTTATTATTTGATGGTTACATAGTTGTAGGAATATGAATGCCTAATAGTTCTAGGAGTGTTTTTAAAATTAAATTATTATAAGAAAGGATAATATTATAATCATTTTTGGTTATATCATCTAAATTAGATATATGGTTATTTTGATAGAAGTTATTCGCAATTACTGATAATTCATACAAGTATGTTGCTATAATATGTGGTCTTCTTTCTTGCGCTGCTTTGTCAATTACAGAAGTAACTTCTAACAATTTAAGACGCAAGGTTCTATCGATGTCATTATAGATATTATCTGATAGTTTTTGATTATTAGTAGTTAATAGTTTATTAATTCTCAAATATGTGTATAAAATATATGGTCCTGTTTTACCATTAACTTCACTGAATTTTTTGATGTCAAAAATATAGTTTCTCGTTAAATCATTTTGAAGGTCAGCAAATTTTAATATAGAGTTGACAATAATGTCTAAATCTTTAGGATTCATATTTTTATTTTCTGGACGTAAGTTTATGAATTCAGTTTTAACTTCTTTGATTAAGTCTTCTAGTTTTAAAGCTCCACCGGTTCTAGTTTTAAATGGTTTATTATCTTGACCATTAACGGTTCCATTACCATAGTGAACTAATTTTCCATTAAAGATATGAGTTTTTTTGGCAGCTCTAAAGATTTGGGTAAAGTACATACTTTGGCGAGCATCAACTACATAAATAATTTCATCAGGGTTAAAATCCCTTTTTCTTTGCCATATTGTTCCTAAATCAGAAGTAGCATATAGATAAGCCCCATCACTTTTTTGAATGATACATGGCGGAATATCTATTTTATCATCCAGCTCTTTGACATCGATAACTTTAGCGCCATTATCGATTCTAACACATGATTGTTTATCTAAGTATTCCATCATTTCATTAAATACTTTATAGGCGTCACTTTCACCATACCAGTAATCAAAGTGAACATCTAGATAGTCATAAATTCTTTTAATGTCGCTGACGGATATTTTATATATTTTTTCCCATAATATATGGTAATTTGGATCTCCTTCTTGAAGTTTTTTAGTTATTTCTGCACATTTTTGACGTATTTCTTCATTTTCTTTACAAAGGGCACTCATTTTGGGATAAGTAACATTTAAGTAGTTTAAATCGAATTCAATGTCTTCATATTTGGTGTTTGGAAAATCGTTAATGATGCCATAGATTACTTGACCCATTTGAGCACCAATATCGCCTAGGTGCACATCACTGATGGTTTTATTACCTTTAAATTTTAAAATATTATTTATTGCTTGTCCAATAATGGCAGTTCTTAAGTGACCAACATGAAGTGGTTTGGCAACGTTTGGTCCACCATAGTCTAAGACGATAGTTTCATTTTCTTGAGCGATGCCAAATTTTTCTTTTTGCATTAATTCGGTTAATGATTCATTTATTAGTTTATTTGTTACTACGATGTTAATGAATCCTGGTTTGGCGACATCGACTTTAGAAAAATATTCATTAAATTGGGCATGTTCTTTTAGTTTATTGACAATTTCTTCAGCAATAACAAATGGAGCTTTATGATATATTTTAGCTAGTTTAAAGCAATCATCTAGTTGAAAGTCAACGCCTTCCATGTTGGATTTGATAATGGTGACATTATAGTCATAATTTAATTGTTTTAATGTTTCATTTAATATGGTTTCTAATTTAGTATTCATAGTTTCCTCCTTTTAATATAAAAATCCCAATAAAATAAGGACGAGATTTTTTCCCGCGGTGCCACCTTACTTCATAGGGATTCTATGCGACTTTAATCTTTAATGCAGATTATACAACGGCATTTATATTAGGAACGCGTTCATAAGGATATATTACTAGGCTTCCACTATTTCCCAGTTCACTATAAATATATTGATCTTATTACTATTTTCCTCATGTCTTGCCATTAATTATATAGAAATAATTTTTATTTGTCAATGAGACGATATTTAAAAATAAATTTTCATAATATGGTTTTTTAGATTTATTTTGTTATATGCAAAAGAAAAGTCTATGGACTTTTCTTTATTAAAAGAATACAGACCCTAACAAAATAGCTAATAAGATATATAGTACTAAAATTATTAAATAACTATTATTGTTAGTGCATGGTCTTTCACATGAATTATTGCAAGCCATAATTACTCCTTTCTAGGGCTTTTATAGGTAAGCTCCAAGTATGATTATTAAAAGAATAAATAATACTAATACGATTGCGGCTGAGCTTGTTCCGGTATTACACATATAAATCATCCTCCTTTTTACCTTTCACATTATTTTATGGAAAAATTTAGTTTGTGTGATTACTTCTAGGTAAAAATAAATAAAATTGTTGAATTTTAAAGGAAAATTTGATATTATTTATATGTATGAAAGCATACATATGAAAGGAAGATATTAAGTGAAGAAAAAAAGATTATTCGCCTTAGCGTTAGTTGCAACATTAATGCTTACTGGTTGTGGCAAGGTAGCAACTTTGAAAAATGGCGAAGAAGTTGTAGCAAAAGTAAATGGAAAGTCTATTACGGCAGAAGAGTTATACGATGAACTTAAAAATCAAGGTGGTGCGGCTGTACTTTCAAGTATGATTGATGAGTATATCGTAAATAAAGAAATCAAGACTGATGATGATGCTAGATCTTATGCAGATTCACAACTTAATTCTTATAAACAATCTTACAAAAGTTATGGACAAGATTTTGATGCAGCACTTAAATCAGCTGGTTATGAGAATGAAGATGATTTTAAGGATGCTTTAATTGTTGAATATAAGAAACAACAAGCTACGGAAAATTATGTGAAAGATCAGCTTACAGATTCAGAAATTGAAAAATATTATGACGACAATATTTATGGTGATATTGAAGCTAGACATATTTTAATTAGTCCAAATACTGATGACGATATGAGCGATGAAGAAAAGTCAAAAGCAGAAGAAAAAGCTAAAAAAGAAGCCGAAGATATTATCAAAAAATTAGAAAAAGGCGAAAAGTTTGCTGATTTAGCTAAGGAGTATTCAGACGACGAAGGTACAGCAAGTAAAGGTGGTAAGCTAACGGTTACCTACGGTGCTGTTGTCGATGAGTTCTGGGATGCTTGTGAAAAATTAAAAGATGGTGAATATACTAAAGAGCCAGTTAAATCAGAGTATGGTTATCATATTATTTACCGTATCAAGCAAAAAGAAAAACCTTCATTAGATAAGGTTAGAGATGATGTTATCGATGATTTAACTAAAGAAAAAATAGATAATGATGCTTCTTTACAAACTAAAGCGTTAGTAGCTTTAAGAAATAAATATGATTTAAAGATAGACGATGATAAACTTAAAAAGTCATACGACAATACTGTAAATGCTGCATTGAGTGCTACTAGTTCAAATTCAGACAGTTCAAATTAATGAACTGTCTTTTCTATGAAATTATTTATTTCTTCATTAGTAAAGCCTTTAGAATATAGTTTTTGTTTTAGTTTATTTTTAAGAGTATAGCCATCGTATTTTGTTTTTAATTTATTATATATTTTTTCCATTTCGTGAGTTAGATGACTATTGTCTAGATGAAGATTATCTAAGTGATTGTATATATCTTCCCTACTATACCCAAGGTTTATAAGGTAAAGGGCGGTTTTTTGTTTAAAGATACAAGAGGTATCTTTGGTGTTGGATTTAAGTTTTTTTTGGATAATTTTATCTAATTTAGTATCGATTAAATTTTGGGTAAAGTTAGATAAGGCATTTTCAATATAGGTCTGATTAATGTGATTATCTTCTAGTTGTTTTTTTATTTTATAAGGTCCATCTAGAGTTAAGTTTATTTTATCATTAGTATATGATTGGGCAAATAGTTCATCATTGATTAAATTAATTTCTTTTAGTTTACTAATAATTTTAGCAATATCATCATCAGAGACATTATTATTTTTTAGGTGTTTTTTTATTTCATATTCACTTCTAATTTTACGGCTAATCATTTTTAAAGTTTTATCATAGTTTTCATAGTAAGCGGTTTGGTTTTGAAGTTCAGTTAATTCTTTAGGGGTTAGCTTTTTTTTATATAAGATATTACTATTAACGATGACATGGTCATTAGCAGTAATAACTTCTCCGTTATCTAAAATTATTTTATATTTATTACCTACTTTTTTTATGTTTAATATTTTCATTTTTTATCACCGGTTTTATTATACCTAAAATAAGGGCTTTTTTCAAAGAAAAAAATAGGTATTAAACCTATTCAACGAATATATTTTTACTATCATTTAATCTCAGTGCCATAACGGTGTTTTTTATTTGATAAGCTCGCATATTATCTCCAAAGTTTTTTAAAAGAAGTTTTATTTTGGTGCCTTTAACAAAGCCAATATCCATCAAACGTTTTTTGAGATTACTATTTTGAATTTGGATGATAGTGGCTTCTTCGTTAATTTTTAAATCATTTAAATTTTTCATACTTTATTATATGTTTTTTTGAGGAAAATGGTATAGTTTATTGAAATTGGAACAGAATAATTTTGAAAGGATTTGATAAAATGATTAGTATTAAGCAACACATTATGAATAATTTTAAAGGAGCAAGTAAGGATGATATAAAAGAGTCTATAGTAGCTTCATTTAATGATAAGGATGAAATTACATTACCTGGACTAGGAGTATTTTTTGGAATTTTATGGAATAAGAGTTCGGATGAGGAGAAAAATAGAATTTTGGATATATTAAAGGATAGCTTTTAGGCTATCCTTGATTTTGTATATTAGTTGTTGGGTCACTAAAGTCTTCACCAGTGAAGTTAACAATATACTGTGAACCAGCAATAGTTTGATTATTATTAATTAGTCTAGTTTTAAAACTAAAGTAAGTTGGTGTAAATTGAAAACTATTTGGATCAATGGTTTTAGTACTAATTGGATCAGTAGATACAGCTTGGAAGTTTGGATCAGAAATTTTAATTTCATCTAGAGTATCTTTTAAACTATAGATATTTTCACTATTACTATTATAAACTAAAACATTCGCTTCATTGTTATTTTTATCTAATAGGAATAATTTGTTATCAAAAATGCCTAATCTAATGTTAAGTAAGTTATCAACTTTAGATACGACTCTAGTTTTATTGATATAAAGTCCTGATTTAGCTCCGTTTTTATCAGAGTAGATAATGACTACTTCTAAGTTATTATTACCTAGATTAATATCAGTTAGATTATATCTACTATAGCCACCTTTACATCCTGGTCCAGTTAAAGCATTATATTGAGTTAAAGTGACGTCAAATGTACATTCAGCAGAAATGTTTGGATATGGATTAACGTCGACAGTTGGTGTAGTTGTAGCCGTTGATTCTATAGGTTCTTCTTTAGGATTATTTTGCAAAATTAAGTATGTAAGTGCGATAATTAGTACTATGACTAGCAACATTAAAATGTATACTAAAATTAGTTTATTTTTTTCCCCTTTCACTTTTATTCACCTCTATTATAGAATAACACAAATTTTAATAAAAATATATAGCTTAATTTAATTTTGTAATTTTACTGGCAATTATTTGATATTGATCATATCTTTTTTCAACTTTACCGATAATTTGTAAAATGTCACCTGGATTAATGTTACCGGTTGTTTGATAGGTTTTAGGAAAGACAACAATTTCAATGGTTGCGAGTTCATCACTAGCGGTTATAAACATCATTTTTTCTTTATTTTTGGTGTCAATTTCTTTAGTTTTATCGCCAATGACAATAGCTTCAATTGTTTTATCAAAATAGTTTTTAATGTTTTTTAGTTCAATGGCTTTAGGGTTTAATTTTTTATAGTCGGTTACAGGATGATTACTTAAATAAAAGCCGAATACTTCGAGTTCTTTTTGCATAAGTTCTTGTTTAGATAGTTCTTCATATTGATGAAGTTCTGGTTTAAAGGTATCGTCAATAACATAAGTACCGATTTCACTATAGCCGGTAATAATATCAAGATTTTGAATTAAAGTGTTTTTATTAATGCCAAAGGTATCGAAGGCGCCAGCATAAATTAAAGATTCTAAGGTTTTAGTGGTAATAGGTCCACCATAGCAGCGACAAACAAAGTCAAATATATCTTTAAATTTACCTTTTTCACGCTGTTGCAGGATTATTTTAGTGGCATTTATGCCGACATTTTTGATATTTGTTAAAGGAAAGATGATCTGATTATTTGAGGTAATATAAATATCGGTACTGATATTGATATTAGGTTTTTGGACGTGGATATTATTTTTATTACATTCATAGATGTATTCTTTAGTTTTGGTTTCACTATTGATGGCGTTAGTCAAAAGATGTTTCATAAAGATTTTTGGATAATGAGCTTTGAGATATGCCATGCGGTAAGAGGTCATAGCATAGGCAACTGAATGAGAGCGATTAAAACCGTAGTCGGCGAATTTAAAAATCATATTATATACTTTTACAGCTAGTTCTTTATCATAGCCATTATTAATACTACCTTGAATAAATTTATCTCTTTCTTTAAGTAATATGTCGGCACTTTTTTTACTCATGGCTCTTCTTAGTAAATCAGCTTCGGCTAAAGTATATCCGGCCATGATATGAGCAATTTGCATGATTTGTTCTTGGTAGATAATGATGCCATAGGTGGGTTTTAAGATAGGTTTTAAATTTTCATGAAAATAGTCGATTTTTTCTTTTCCTTGTTTTCTACGAATATATGAATCAATATTTTTCATAGGTCCAGGTCTAAAGAGGGCTAAGGCAGAAACTATATCTTCAAAAGTGGTAGGTTTAAATTTTTGAAGAAAGTTTTTCATACCTTCTGATTCAAACTGAAAGATACCGGTGGTATTGACGGTGGTAAAAATATTTAGAGCTTTTGGATCATTTTCGGGAATGGTATCAAAAGTAAGGTCATTAATTTCATTTAAGATACTGGCAATCAAGGTTAAGTTTTTTAAGCCTAGGAAATCCATTTTTAATAGTCCAAGGTTTTCCAGATAATCTTTATCATATTGAGTAGCGTATAATTCATCGTGAGTTTTATCCAGAGGAACATATTCATCGAGGTTATATTTAGACATGACAATACCGGCCGCATGAAGTGATGTATGGCGTTTAATGCCTTCAAATTTACTAGCTATTTGATAAACAGGCATGAATTCTTTATTAATTTGTAAGAAGTGTTTTACTTGCATATTTTGAAAGTTTTGTTTTAATGATAGTTTGGAGTCTAATAGTTTACTTAAGTTATCGGCTTTTTTTTGATCGACATTTAATACTCTAGCGACATCTTTTATAGCTTGTTTAGCAGCTAGCGTGCCAAAGGTGACAATAAAGGCAACTTTTTTATGTCCATATTTTTCATAGCAGTATTTAATTACTTGCTGTCTTTTAGTGTCTTCAAAGTCGACATCAATATCGGGCATGGTTATTCTATCGGGGTTTAAAAATCTTTCAAATAATAGATTATATTTTAAAGGGTCAATGGTGGTAATGTTTAGGCAAAAGGCGACTAATGATCCAGCTGCGCTTCCCCTACCCGGTCCGACTAGGATATTATGGGTTTTGGCAAATTTAATATAGTCGGCGACAATTAGAAAGTAATCACAAAATCCCATTTTATTAATGATTTCTAATTCTTTTTTTAATCTAATGGCGTATGTTTTAGGAGCGTAGGCACCAAAATGTTTTTTCATTCCGGCAATACATGCTTTTTTTAAGGTTTCATAAGGGTCATTATTGTTATCAAATACAGGAAGTAAGTTATTATGAAATTTAATTTCAAGGTCACACATATTAATTAGGTATTCATTATTTTCATTTTGTTTTAAAGGAAGCAGACTTTTATTAGTGAAGGTTTCAGTAATTTCATCGATAGATTTGCCTTCTTTAATGGCTTTTAAATATTTTAAGTATTTTTCATCTTCCTTATTTATACATAATATTTCGTCCATATAAAGGGCGTTTTTTAAATTGATATTATGTTTTTGGGAATCGTTTTTATAAGTGACAAAAATATATTTATATATTTTTTTTAATTCATTATATAGTTTACGGCTTTCATATGGGACTAGACAGATAAGTCCTTCTGAATAGTTATTTAAAATATCTAAAGTTAATTTAGTTTCAGATTGAATGGTAGTTATTTTAATTAGATTTTTATAGCCTGAATAATTCATGGCATAGAAGATAATTTTATCTGGCAAGGATATTTCAAGACCAATAATCGGTTTGATATTATTTTTTTTACAAGCAGTATAAAAGTCTAAGGCACCATACATATTATTATCAGTAATAGTTAACGCTTGGATATTATATTTTTTGGCTGTTTGGATTAAGTCATCAATTTTGATCATGCTTTTTAGAAGTGTATTACATGTTTTAATATTAAGTGGTGCGTACATATTTATCCCTCCTTTATCATTTTACTATAATTTTAGGCGATAAACAAAATTTTTTTGACAATTTTAATTTACAGATAAATGAATATGTTGTTATAATGAATGTGGGGGGAAGGATTGATAATATGGATGATTTAAAAATGTTTTTTGATTTAGGATATGTGGATAGTGATACAGCACTTGGTCTTGCATATATTTATAAGCCACGTTATGGTTTAATTAATAAAAGTATTGGAATGCAGAATTATTATGAAGTTATAGATGTAGATATGGGTTTTAAAACTAGCAATAATTTTTTTATTTCTGTTTTAAAAAATTCCGGTGAAGTGATTAGCTTAGGAAATGATTTCAGTGAAGATGATTTTGCTTTAGATTTTAAAAGTTTTGAAGAATTATCTAAAGAGTGCGGAGAGTTTAATACAGATTTATTTTTAAAACAATATGAAGAAAAAATGGGAAAATTTTATACTTGGAATTATGCTAAAAACGAGTTTGAAGAAATTAAGGATGAGAAATTTTTAGAAAAACATAGAAAAAAGAAAAAAATTGTTCCTAAAGATTTGAATATTTTAAATATGTATGGCAAAATTAAAGAAACTATTATTGCTCAAGATGAACAAGTTAAACAAATTTTAGCAGCAGTATATAAGAATCAGAAGTTAATTAATTCATCTTTAGATTTAGAGACTATTTCCAAGTTAAAGGAAAATATCATCGTATATGGTCCGACTGGTACGGGTAAAACGGAGATACTCACTCAAGTGGCGAAATTATGTGATGTACCAATTGTTATTGAGGATGCGACATCTTTTACTGAGTCTGGTTATGTAGGACGCGATGTTTCAGAGATGCTGAGCGATTTATATTCAGCGGCCGGTATGGATATTCATTTAGCTGAGCAAGGAATTTTAATTATCGATGAGTTTGATAAACTGGCCGATAGTGGTAGTAATGGAGCATTGGATGGTCCTTCAAGAAATGGTGTACAAAGGTCTCTTTTAAAAATTTTAGATGGTGGTACTGTGACATTTAGAGAGGATAATTACGAAGGTAATGTAATTGATTTTAATACTTCTAAATTAACGGTAGTCGCACTTGGTGCATTTAGCGGTATTAAGAAGAATGATGATTATTCTGATATATCAATGAAAGATTTTATCGATATGGGAATTATGCGTGAGGTTATGGGCCGTTTTTCGAAGTTAGTGGCGATGAATCATTTTTCTAGAGAAGATTATAGAAAGATTTTATTAGAGTCTAATTTAAGTCCTTTAAATACATATCAAAGGTTATTTGCTGAATTAAATATTGATTTTTCTTATGATGATAAACTTATAGATTATATTATTGATGAAGCTGAGGCATTGGACTGTGGAGCTAGAAGTTTAAAAACTGTATTTGATGGGATTATCAGTAGTGATTTATTTGATATTTTTGCGGGAAAGAAAAAAAGTATACATTTAACTGTGCCAAATGATAAAAGTAAATCTTATGTGGCTAAAAAAAGAGCTTCTGAGAACAGAAAAAGAGTAGGTTTTCTTTAATATTTATTTATATATTTTCAAATATTTCCTTGTAAATATTTGACTTATGAGGAATTATGTGGTAAAGTTATATAGCGAAGAAAAAAACTTAAGGAGGGATAATCATGGCAAAAAAAATTACAGATGCGAAACCTTTATTTGGTAATCGTCGTTCACATGCTTTAAATGCGACAAGACATGCGTTTAAACCTAATTTACAAACAGTAACAATTAATGGTAAAAAATACAGAGTAACTGCTCGTGAATTAAAAACTATTAAAAAAATGTTAGCTGCTTAAGTCCATGATTATGGACTTTTTTTATAAAAAAAAGCTTCTGAGAGAAAGAAGCTTTATTTTATTGTAAAGGTAATGCCAACGCGTTCGTTTTTGACAGTGACTTCATACCCTAGTAGGGATAGGGTTCTTTTTACAATTGAAAGTCCCAAACCGAACTGTCCGTTGATACCTTTTTTATAAGGAGTAAACATGTCATTTAAAATGTCTTCATCGATATTTGGTCCATCGTTATAAAAGGTAATACGATGGTTTTTAACCGTAATTTTAATTTCTTTTTGGGCATATCTTGTGAAATTACTTAAGATATTATCAATAATGGCTTCCCAATTGTCTTCAGAACCTTTGAAGACTGTTTTTTTATCCAAAATATCGATTTGCCATTTAATATCTGGCCTTGTCATTTTAAATTTGGATACGGAAGATTCTAGTATATCGACGATATTTATTTCGCCGCTAGTATAATTTTCCATATCTTTAAAATACGTTAATTTATTTAAATATAGTAAGGAGTGTACTTTTATTTCTAATTTTTTTATTTCTTGTTTTATTATTTTTAGTCCATCTTTTTCACTTTCCACGCCATCTTCGATTGCCTCAATATATGATCTTATAACGGTGAGAGGGGTTTTAAAATCATGAGAAATATTTTGATACATTTGGTTTTTATATTCATCTTGTTTATGTAGGGTAAGTTTCATCTCGTCGATGGCTTTAGATAGGACTTTTAGTTCGTCATCTACTTTATATTTATATTTATCGACATAGTTATCATTATCTAAGTTATCAACTTTTTCTTTTAGATGACGAATTTTTTGGGCGAGCGACTGACTCCACCAAGCTACTATGGCAAGCATTAGTAGCAAGGTAATTAATAGAACCGGGAATAAGGCTTCTATTATGTCAGAACGCATTTGATGGACATAGTCATCATTGGTGAGGGCTATTTTATGTTCTTGTCCATCATGTATTGTATTATAGTAGTAAGTTTTGCCATGGTAATTAAATTTACCATATTCATTTTTTATGTTTTCTATAATTTGTTTAGCTGGCAGATCAATTAATTTTGTTAAGTTACTAGATGTTGTGATAGTGTCATTTTTGACATATAGATAAGCAATGGAGCTATCTATTTCGGTTTGTGAGAAGTCGGAACGTACAACATCTAAAGGAGTTTTCAAGTATAAATATATATTTTTTTCATAAATTGGTATTAAGACTTTTGGGAGTATAATCGCAATACTTATGTATATGAGGGCGAACATGATAAGGACTATGGTTAAGACTTGTCTATATAGGTTATGTCTTAGTTTCATGATAATCTATATCCATATCCGTAGATTGTATTTAATCTAAGTTTAGGCATTTTTTTTCTAAGTCTTCTGACTAAATCATCTACTACCCTATCACTACCAAAGTAGTCATTTCCCCAAACTGTTTCTAAGATATGGCTTCGCGAAAAAGATTTTTTTCTATTTTTGACAAACATTAATAATAAATCAAATTCTAAAGTAGTGAGAGAAAGTTCTTTAGGACCGTCTTTTACTAATCTTTTATCAATATCTATTTCGTAACTGTCATATTTAATTTTTTGGGTTTGCCCCATATAAGTTCTTTTTATAATATTATTTACTCTTAATACTAATTCTTTTGGTGAATACGGCTTAGTAACATAATCATCACTTCCTAACTCTAAGCCGATTATTTTATCCAAATCTTGGTCACGAGCTGAAGTAAATATTACGGGAACTTCACTACTTTCCCTGATTTTTTTGATAATGTCATAGCCACTTACTTCGTCGCCTAACATTATATCAAGTATCCATAAGTCAACTTTATCAGTTACGTGATTTAAAGCATCAGTTCCATTATAATATTGGGTTACTTCATATCCTGCTCTTTCTAAATATGATTTTATTAAGTCATTTAAATTTTTTTCATCTTCAACTAAACAAATTTTATACATTAGTTATCGCCTCATTTATAGTATAACACTATTTCAGTTTCGGGTCATCTATCACGTCCTTTCTAAGAGCTATTTTCCTGCTCTGTAATAATAATACTAAATCATTGTGGAGAAATTTTGATAAAAATATGTGAAATTATGTGAGAAGGAAAATATTGTTAAAATGCGCTAAAGATAAAGGACGTGTGTTTACTTAAATGTTCTTAATTAGATAAATCGATAATTATATGTCATAAAATCTTTTCTATTTCATCTAATATGTCATTAATTTTAGAATTGTTTTGTAAAACTTTAAGTCTTTCATATATTTTATTTATTCTATCTTCTATATTTAAGTCATTAGATATGTATTTATCATAATTGTTTAAATTAAATTTTTTTCTTGTAATTTCATCATTTTCTATAATTAGATAATTAATCTTAAAATTTTTCAATTTTGATATTACTTTTTCAAAACTACTTATTGGAAACCCTACTCTATTTACTCCATTAACTTCTTTTATTTTGTAGTTAAATAAATTATTTAAAAGATAGACATCTTCTCCATATGCTTCATAAAAAATTCCCACTTTTATTAAAATAATATATTTTGGATATTTATTTTTATATATATTATATTTATCTTTTATTTTCATAAAACTTACTCCTTTACAAAAAAAACAGTATCAAGCGAAGGTCAAAGCCTTGTTGGTACTGCTTAAAACTTTTTTTAATTATATCATATCTTTTTAAATATTACAAAATATTTAATATAATTAATGCTTTTCGATTATATTAATTCATAAACTATATTGTTTTAAAGAAAACTATTGTTACAATGATCAAAATTAGGTGTTAAATCAAATGGATTATTTTTATTATTTTATATTATCCTAAGGTATATGGATTTGTCTGGTTTCCATTTCCTCCAGTAATTTTGACATTAGAATTTAGATATACAGCTGGAACGGTACTCAAAGAGTTGATGGAAGTGTTTTCAGGAATTATTTCACTGAATTGACTAATATATAACACGCTGTCAGAGCTGCCAGCAAGGGGCGTTAAAGTCCACCATGGATTGATATGCATCCATGTAGTGTTTTTACATGTATTATGATTGTTATTTAGTTTGCTAAAAGTATTACAATCAGTATCTAGATTTGTTCTTATATATTCACTTAATGTTGGTAAGGCTATCTTTCCATTCCATTTCTTACTATTTTCATCATTTATCTGATCTGCTAAATCATTATTATTACGTGTTACTGCGCCTATACTATAATCGTGTGATACTATTTGGCTTTTGGCAGTATTGCTCAAGCTGTTATAATATGTTCCATTTAAATATGTGTTTAATGTGGCAGGGCGTGACCAATCATTGAAGTTAGCTGCATCCCACGCTATATTTCCTATACTATCTATTTTCATTATTTTTATAGTTCCATCGTCTTCGATTGATATGATTCGCCAACCGGCTGTTTCATTATTAAATGTCAAATAATTATTTGGATTTTTTCCTCTATAAAAATATCTATCTTCATATTCATCTTTATATAGGCCATCGCCTGTTGTTACTATTTGTATTTTATCAAGTATTGTACCACCTGATGTTGGTGGCTTAGCTATACAGGTATTATAAAGTTCATCGATAGCTCCTTGTACTTCTGTAGCACTCATGCCACTTGTAGAATGATCATAGGTTATTCTATTACTTGCGATATAGGTAGCGGCATATACTCCACCTATGCCAAAGACAAATATTCCTAGTATTATTCCGATTAAATATTTTTTGGAAAACATTTCGACATTTTTCTTCATTTTTCTACTCCCCTATCTTGTTATTATTTTCTTATATATATTTTAACACTCATTTGAGTGTAATGC
>CALVRX010000040.1 GCA_944358815.1 uncultured Bacilli bacterium
AGAAGACTTTATAGTTTAATTAAATCCGCTAATCGTTTGAAACATCAATTATTAAATGAATCATATTATGTTGAAGATCTAGCTCATGATAATACTACACTTGAAAACTTATTAGAAGATACCACTAGTAACCCAGAACATAAATTACTAGATAGTGAAAATGCCAAAGAACTCACAAAAAATATTCAAAAAACTTTAACACCATTTGAAAGTGCAGTCTTTGAACTTAAAATTAGTGGCTTTAATTACCGTGAAATAGCTGACATTTTAGATAAAGATAGTAAATCAATTGACAATGCTATCAGTAGAATTAAAAATAAAGTACATAAATATCTAAATAATAGTTGACAGTATAATCATTTATCATATATATTAATATTGGGAGGAGAAGCATTTTTACTTACCATTATTACCTGTGGAATTTATGGCCTTTACTGGGCTTATAAAATGGGTAAGTTGTTGATGATAGCCAAAGAAAAAAATAATTTACGTGTTGAAGATAATTCTATCGTATTCTTAATTTTACAATTAATTGGATTTGGTATTATTAATTATGCCTTAATTCAAAATAGTTTAAATGAAATCACTAGAGCAAAACAAGGACAAAGCATTTAGGCTTTTTTCTTTATGAAAAAATTTATTGTAATAACACTTTTATTAATCTCATACTTACTAATCTCTAGTTACTTAAACTTTTATATACCTTGTCCAATAAAAACATTAACAGGCTTTTACTGCCCAGGCTGCGGCATTACTAGAATGCTATTAGCTTTATTACAGCTAGATATATATAAAGCCTTTAGATATAACCCAGTAGTATTTATCATGCTACCAATCGGTTTATATTTATACATAGATAATTTAATTAGAAAAGATAAATCTTTATATAAAAAAATACCAGAAAAGTTTTGGTATATAATTATAATCATTCTTATTATATATGGCATTTTAAGAAACATTCCGATGTTTTCATTTTTAGCTCCACAATAAAAAGCGATATTACTCGCTTTTTTCTATGTATTTAAGTATTTCTTCACTATCATCTAAATGTACTTTTGTATGACCTAATATTTGATAATCCTCGTGACCCTTACCAAGAAGAAGTACAATATCATCCTTTTTAATCATATCAAGTGCTTTTCGAATCGCTTCACGTCTATCTAAACAAACCTCATAATTATCTTTTTTAACACCTTTTAAAATATCCTTCATAATTTTTTCTGGATCTTCTGTTCTCGGATTATCATTTGTAAAAATTACAAAATCACTGTAATTAGATGCAATCTCACCCATAATTGGTCGTTTCATCGGATCTCTATCACCACCACAGCCAACCACAGTAATTACCCTGGCTTTTGCTAATTCCTTATAAGCTGTTACAACTTTTAAAACCGCATCCGGTGTATGCGCATAATCGACAACTGCATATCCATCTTTAACTTTATATGTCTCACATCTTCCTTTTGGAGCCTTTAAATCTTTAGTTTTTTCTATAAGTAAATTAAGATCAAAACCAAGTTCTCCTAGAATACTAAACATCGTAAAATAATTATAAACATTAAACTTACTAGTTAAATTAGTTGTTACATGATATTCACGCCCTTTAACCTTAAATATAATATCAGTGTGATCTGGATAAATATTCGCATCTATAATATCATAATCAGCTTTACCAAAGCCAAAAGTTTTTGTATTTTTAAACCTTTCCATAAATTTTTTACTAGCCTCATCATCTTTATTAACTACAAGTACACCATCATCTTTGATATAATCTGTAAGTAATAATTTAGCTTTTAAATAATTTTCCATTGTTTTATGATAATCTAAATGATCTTCTGTTAAATTAGTAAAAGCTCCAGCTACAAACTCTAATCCCTCAATCCGCTTTTGATCTAATGCAAAATTACTCACTTCCATAACCACATATTCACATCCAAGTTCTTTAGCTTTTTTAAGTAATTTATAAGTCGTTAAAATTTCTGGTGATGTATTTGGAAGCTCTTTGGTATAATCACCACACATAAAACCAATAGTTCCGATATATGCAGCTTTTTTACCTAAATCTAAAAGCATTTGATAAGTTAAATATGCTGAAGTAGTTTTACCATTAGTCCCAGTAATTCCAATTAGCTTTAAATCTTTAAAATCATCTTTATATTCTTTAACGAGTAAATCTTGATAATATTTAGCCGAATTTTCCACTACTGTAACTGGCACACCACACTTAACATCTTTCTCGGCAATAATCGCAGTTGCTCCGTTTTGAACCGCATCTTCAATATAATCATGACCGTCGACAGTATAACCCTTAATAGCTACAAAAGTCTGTCCAGGTTTTATTAATTTTGAATTAGTTTCATACTTAAACAATTAAATCACTCCCTAATTTATTTTATAACATTTAACTAAATTTGTGATAAATAACCACTATTTAATAATATCATGATATATCATTTAAAACAAACATCTATAATCCTAAAAAAAAACTAAACTACTCAAGAAATCCTCAGTTGCTTTTTTTTTAAAATATTTTATAATTAAAATATAAAGGAGAGTGACACAATGTCAAAAGTTTATTTTACAAAAGAAATTACCCCAGAAAATCTAATTAAAATCTATGATAAAGTAGGCTTAAAATTAGATGGTAAAGTAGCTATCAAAATGCACTCTGGAGAAAAAGGCAATCAAAATTACCTAAGACCAGAATTTGTAAAACCTATCGTTGAATATGTCAATGGTACAGTAGTTGAATGTAATACAGCTTATGAAGGAGCTAGAAACTCTACAGAAAAACATAAACAACTAATTAAAGAACATGAATGGGATAAATACTTTCCATTTGATTTAATGGATGCCGAAGGACCAGACTTAGAATTAGACGTTCCAAACGGTAAAATATTAAAGAAAAACTATGTTGGTAAAGACTTAGCTAACTATGATTCACTATTAGTATTATCTCACTTTAAAGGTCATGCTATGGGTGGTTATGGTGGCGCCTTAAAACAACTTTCAATTGGCTGCGCATCTTCTGCTGGTAAAACTTTAATCCACACAGCTGGTGCTACAAATGACCAAACTAAACTATGGGATAATTTACCAGAACAGGATCATTTCCTAGAAGCCATGGCTGATGCTGCAGAAAGCGTTGTAAAACACTTTAATGGAAAAGCTGTCTACATCAACGTCATGAAAAATCTTTCTGTCGATTGCGATTGTGATGGAAATGCTTCTGCTCCATGTATGCAAGACATTGGTATTTTAGCTAGTACTGACCCAATCGCAGTTGACCAAGCATGTTTAGATTTAGTTTACAATTCAACTGATCCAGGTAAGGATAAACTAATTGAAAGAATTGAATCAAGACACGGAGTTCATACTATCGAAGCGGCTGCTGAATTAGGCTTTGGTGAAAGAAAGTACGAATTAATTGAATTTTAAAAGCGAACTTTTCATTCGCTTTTTTTCATCTCAAAAATTCATCAATTGATATTTTATGATTCTTACATATAGCATATAAGGTTAGGGTAGTAATCAAATTCATTCCAATTTCATAATGACAATAAGTAGCTCTTGAAATACCACACTCATCTGCAATATTTTGTTGTGATAACTTTAATGATTTTCTTAAATTCTTAAGTTTTTCACCAACAATTTTTTTATCTAATTTTATCTTATCAGAGTATTTTTTATTTTCTCTAGTTAAACATAAAATGAAATCTAAAGAATACCCATATAAATTGGAAAACTTCACCAACTTTTTAAAAGGTATAGTCTCATAACCATTTTCCCAATTAGATACTGTCGCTTTTTGTACACCAAATACATATCCAAGTTCTGTTTGTGTCATCTCTAATTCTTCACGACATTCCTTTAATCTATTTTCAATCATGTTAATCACCTAGATAAATTTTCCCATTAAAAAAGAAAATGTTATCAAAAGTATGGGCAATATACCAAAAATGTGATATAATAAATTTGAAATGATAGTAAAGGAGCCAATAAAATGAAAAAAATAAAAGAATTTACTAAAAGATATTTAACAGGATTTGTTATCGGTAGTGTTCTTTTTGGCACAATCAGTGTCTATGCTGTAACAAATTTTCCGTCTAATCAAACAACTTATGATCATAGTGTAAGTGGTATGACATCAACTAATGTTCAAGATGCTTTAGACGAACTTTATAACGTTTGTAAATAGAGAAAGGAGAAACTAATGAAAAATAATAAACTTCAATTTTACCTAAAAAAGAATTTAATAAGTTTTATTGTAGGTGCCACTATCTTTAGTGGGGTAGGAGCCTATGCTGCTGTAACCTTCCCAAGTAATGAAGTATCATATGATAACACATCTAGCGGTTTAAAATCTACTAATGTTAAAGGAGCCATAGATGAACTTTATAATACTTGTTTTCTACCAGCTGGAGAACAAATCATAAACAATGCCGGATTAACCAAAGACCAATATGAAAATAGATACTTTTTTACCGGAGCTAATCCAAATAATTATGTGACCTTTAACAATGAACAAGCTGGATGGCGAATCATATCAATTGAAGGTGATGGAACAATCAAAATAGTGAGAATAAATAGTATTCTAAATCGTATGGAATGGGATATATTTTCATCTAATAATAATAATTGGGCACGACCAGCTGGTTTAAATACATATTTAAAGGAGACTTATTATAATAGCTTAAACTCCACCGCCAAAGGACAGATAGTATCACACGATTGGAGTATAGGAGCAGTAACCCAAAATAATAATGATTTAGGTGATCAAGTCAAAGATGAAAATAGTAGTACGTGGAATGGAAAAATCGCCTTACCAACAGTAAGCGAATATATAAGAACCAATTCAAACACAAACTGTAATACTGTAAGCAAAATCAACATCAATTTTAATACATGTAAAAATAGTACGTGGATGTCTAAAAATGATTATTGGTGGACGTTGTCACCTTCTTCAGGCTCTTCTAATTTTGTGTTTTTTGTGCAGTCCATTGGAAACATAGCCATCTACGACGCAGGTGGTACGATTATTGATAGCGTTCGTCCAGCTCTATATTTATCATCTAATATCAAAATCACAGGAGGTACCGGCACACAATCAGATCCATACACAATACAGTAAAACACACACAAATCATAGAAATATGATTTGTTTTTCAATACTTTCTAATTACATTTAACGAAAAAAATTAAAGGATATGTGTTATAATTTTAAAGAAAGGTTATTCCAAAATAAAAGGTGATAAATTATGAAATTAATTTCATGGAATGTCGCAGGAATCCGTGCCTGCATCAAAAAAGGATTCATAGATTTTTTTAACGAAGCCCAAGCTGATATTTTCTGTGTACAAGAATCTAAAGCTATGGAAGAACAATTCGATTTTAGACCAAAAGATTATGATATGTATCTTTTCCCAGCTGTCCGTAAAGGTTATTCAGGAATCCTAATATACTCTAAAATAAAACCTTTAAATGTTACTTATGGTAATATTGAAGAAGAATATGATGAAGAGGGTAGAACCATCACTTTAGAATTTGAAAAATTTTATCTAGTTAATGTCTATGTTCCTAACGTTAAAAGAGACTTATCTAGAATGAAATCTAGAATGCACTTCGAAGATGTTTTTAGAAATTATTTAAAAACATTAGATAAAACAAAACCTGTTATAATATGCGGAGATTTTAATGTAGCTCATGAAGAAATAGATATTTGTAATGCTAAACAAAATATCGGTAATGCCGGTTTTACTTATGAAGAACGTAATAAATTTTCAGAACTTTTAAATAGTGGCTTTATCGATACATATAGATATTTTCATAAAGATCAAACTGGTGCCTATACTTGGTGGAGCTATATGAAAGGCGTTCGTGAGCGTAATATAGGTTGGCGCATCGATTATTTCTTAGTATCTAAAAGATTTATAAATAATGTCATAAACACAACCATATATAGTGATATACATGGCAGTGACCACTGCCCAATTGGTATTGAAATAAAGCTATAAATAATAAAATAGCTTTTTTGTTTGTAAAAAACTTAAAACTTTATTATAATATAAATAGATAATGGAGGGATGCTATGGCATACATTAAATTTGATAAAGTAGGAAAAATATATAAAGGAAGCGTGGAAGTCAAAGCCGTTGAAAATTGCTCATTTGAAATTGAACAAGGCGAATTTGTCGTCATACTAGGACCCAGTGGTGCCGGAAAAACCACTATTTTAAACATGCTTGGTGGCATGGATAGCCCAACATCAGGTAATATTTATATAGATAATAAAAACATTGCTAAATTTAAACCTAAAGAACTTTTACAATATAGAAGATATGATATTGGTTTTGTCTTTCAATTTTATAATCTAATTATGAATCTTACTACCCTAGAAAATGTTGAATTAGCTTGTCAGCTATCTAAAAAAGCCTTTAAACCCAAAAAAATACTAAAACAAGTTGGTTTAGCCCATAGACTAAATAATTTTCCATCACAATTATCAGGTGGTGAACAACAACGTGTTGCTATAGCTAGAGCTATCGCTAAAAATCCTAAAATATTACTATGTGATGAACCCACTGGCGCCTTAGATAGTGACACTGGCAGTAAAATCTTAGAGCTTTTAAAAACAACCTGTGAAAAATATCATATAACCACTATTGTAATTACTCATAACTCATCAATTGCTGAAGTTGCCCATAAAGTGATTACTATTAAAAATGGCACTGTAACTGATATAAAAATAAATGAGCATCCTAAAGATCCAAAAGAAATTGTGTGGTGATATTATGCTATTTAAAAATACAATCCGAAAATTAAAACATTCCTTTGGTAGATATTTTTCTCTTTTAATTATCGTATTAATCGGTATTGGATTTTATGCTGGCATTCAAAGTTCAGTACCTAGTATTAAAAAACTTCAAAATGATTATTATAATGATACTAACTTAATTGACCTTACTATCAGAAGTACCCTTGGCCTAACTGATAATGATGTCAATGCTTTAAAAAAACTAAACAATGTTCTAGATGTGGAACCTTCGTATTCTACAACGGTCTTAACTGATGAAAATGCAATTAAAGTCCATGCCATCACCGATAAAATAAATAAATATAAGCTCAAAGAAGGTAAAAGACCGACCAATAATAATGAATGCCTAGCTGATAGTGCTTTTTATAAAGTAGGAGATACCATTAAAATAACTTCCAATGATTCATCCTTAAACACCAAAGAATTTAAAGTCGTCGGAACTATTATCTCACCAATTTATACCGGTACTAACTATGGATATACTAATATTGGAACCGGTAAACTATACTCATATATATATGTTCCTAAAACTGCTTTTAATTTAGATACTTATACTGAAATATATTTAACTGGTAGAAAAACTAAAGATGATGTCCCATACTCTAAATCCTATGATGAATTTTTAAATAATCTAACCGATGATGTTGAAACAATTAAAACCAAAAGAGAAACAGCTAGATTAGATGAAGTAACTGCTCAGTTAACCCAGCAAGCCATGCTTAATCCTACAAATGCCCCAATGATAAACTTAGATTCCACCTGGTATATTACAAATAGAAATACTGAGGTAACTGGTTATAGCACTTTGGAAAATCAGTATTTCCAAGTAACTACTATTGCTACCATCATACCATTAATTTTTGTCGCCATTGTCTTTTTAATGACCTCAAATACCATGACTAGAATGATTACTGAAGAAAGAACTGAAATGGGTACTTTTGCCTCATTAGGTATCTCTAATACCCGAATCATGTTAAATTATTTAGGTTATGTTTTATCCGGAACTATTATTGGTGCTATCATAGGTTATATTATCGGAACCGTCTTTATTCCACCTTTAATTTATAACATCTTTCAATTTTACATTCCTAAATTAGAATATTTCTTTGATGTTAATCTTTTCATTGGTTGCCTAATTGTTGCCATCGCCTTAATGACTATTGTAACAATTTGGAACTGTTATAAAACATTAAAAGAAAAACCAGCTAACTTATTAAGACCTGAAAGCCCTAAAAGTGGTAAAGCCATATTCCTAGAAAAAATCAAATTTTTCTGGTCTAAGCTATCATTTTCATCTAAAATTACCACTAGAAATATTTTTCGCTATAAAAAAAGAGTCTTTATGACTTTAATTGGCTCTGCTGGTTGTACCTTTCTCATCTTTATGGGCTTTGCCTTAAGAGATAGCGTTAATGGAGTAGGGGATAAACAATATGGCGAAATATTTAAATATGATAATATGCTGGTTTTAAATAATCCAGTTACAAATATAAATGAACTGACTACTATTGAAGATAAAATCAAAAATCCATTACTATTTAATCAATATTCTTATGATTTACAATATGGTGCTGATGAAACTATATCAGCTTATGTTATCATTCCAGAAAACACCGGAACAACATTCCAAAATTATTTTAATCTGCTAGATAACAATAATGGAAAACAATTAAAATTAAATAATGAAGGTGTTATCATCACTCCTAAAATAGCTGATAAACTAGAAGTTAAAGTAGGGGATAAAATAACCATCCAAAGTGCTAGTCAAAAAGAAAAATCAGTGAAAATATCCGGCATAACCGAAAACTATATAAGTAATTATATCTATATTTCTAAAGATTTATATAATAAATTATTTGGTGACAACATCACTTATAATATGCTTGTATCAGATAATAACAAACACACCAAAGCACAAGATATTTTAAATACGAATTTAGTCATGACTATCAATTTTTCAAGTGACTTAAGAGAAAGTGCTAATAAAGAAATAAAAGGCTTAAATAATATTGTTATATTAATTGTCGCAGTCTCATCACTACTTGCTTTAACTGTTTTGTATAATCTAACTTCTATCAATATAAGTGAAAGACAAAGAGAAATAGCTACTTTAAAAGTATTAGGTTTTAATGGTCGCGAATCAAACGAGTATATCTATAGAGAAACTTTAGTAGTCGTGATTATTGGTATTATAATAGGACTAATTATATCCGTCCCACTTCATCAAGTAATCATTAACTTCATAGAAGGTGATGACATGATGTTCCTAAAAACCGTAAAACCATTAAGTTTCATTCTTTCAAGCCTTCTAACCTTGATTTTCGCTTTGATAATGCAGATAGTCACTTACTTCAAATTAAGAAAAGTTGACATGATAGAATCTTTAAAATCAGTAGAATAAAAGTTTACGAAAACCGTAAACTTTTTAAAGTGCAATTAAAGTAATTTCCGTTGGATAAACACTTCCTCCGTGATACCTCAAATAAAATCGGTAACTCTCATCCATTTCTTTAATCATTCTAGGTATTTCCCATATATCATCATTACTGTGATAAATAGAAATTAAAAGTTTAGGATGTTCATTTTTAATATGACTTATCGCCCCCATTAAAGCCTTTTTTTCAGCCCCTTCAATATCACTTTTAATCATTGTAACCTCTTCTTTTATATCATCATCTAATTTAACTACTTCAATAGGAATATCTCCATCGTCGCTAACTTGACAAGATGAAAGTTCACCATTTTCTTTTAAATACATAACTCCATTTATATCAGAAACACCATTTAATCTTAAATTTATATCCTCATAATTTTTCAAATTAGCCTCCAAATATCCAAAATTTTCTTTATTTATTTCATAGCAATATATTTTATCATAACTATCTATTCCATAATTCTTTATAAAAGAGAGTATACTATCACCAGTAAAAGCTCCTAAGTCCACCAACACTTCATTCTCGCATTTTGGTATTAAATCCAAATCAAAATAATCATCATATAAATTTTGAATTATCTTAGATAACCCAGCAAAATCCCAGTTAAACCAATTATCTAAAGTCGCATATAAAACCATTTTAGATTGCCAATCACATAAATTATCGTAAAGCCATATAAAATCCTCTATATGCTCATTTAACGTTTTAGCTTTTAATTTAAAAAACTCAAACTCTTTATTATCACAATCTAATTTGCCCCAATATAAAAACTTGTTAAAAAAATCTTCACAAGACTTTCTTGTAACTTCATTAACCATCAAAAATCTTTCTTTAATATGATAAAAAATATCCATCTCTTCCATATTTGTAATTTCTTTAGTTAATTTTTTAAACTTTCTATCAATTATATTCATATAAAATTATCACCATCTAAATATATTCAGATGGTGTATTTATTTTACAAACTTTTGATTATCTCTTCCAAGAACCCAATCTATAGAATATCCATATACAATAAAATCTTAATATTTAATTTGTTAAAACATAGGTATAAAATAAATCTATGTTTTTTTTAAAAGTTATTTCATAAAAATAATCAAATACACTAGTAAACACATAGTTATATATGATAAAATGATGCCGGAGGTAAATATGATTAAAGCAGATAATCTAAAAAAACAATTTATAAGATATAAAAACAAAAAAGAAAAAGAACTTTTTTATGCTGATAATGGTATCAGTTTTGAAGCCAATGATGGTGAAATCATCGGTATTTTAGGTCCAAATGGTGCCGGTAAAACAACATTGCTTAGAATGATGGCTGGCATTTTAACACCTACCGAAGGCTCCATCACTTATGATAATCTAAACTATAAAGATAACGAAATTGAAATTAAAAAAAATATCGCTTATCTTTCAGGAAATACTAAACTATATGATACTCTAACTACCTATGAACTACTTAAAATGTGTGCCGAAATTTATGGCTTAGATGAAACAAAAGCCGAAAAACGTATCAAAGAAGTCACAAATATCTTAGACATGCAAAGTTTTATCAATAATAAAATAGGTAATCTCTCAACTGGTCAAACCCAAAGAGTAAATATTGCTAGATGTCTAATTCATGATCCTAAATACTATATTTTAGATGAAGCAACTGCTGGTTTAGATATTATCTCAAGTCAAATAATTTTAGACTTCATAAAAAAAGAAAAACAAAGAGGTAAAACTATTCTATATTCCACTCACTATATGGAAGAAGCCGAAAACATTTGTGATAGAGTTATCATGATAAATAAAGGTGTAGTCATTAACTCAGGCACTCCAGATAAAATAAAAAAAGACACTGGTACTACCAACTTAAGAGACGCTTTCTTTGCCATGATAGGAGGTACTACTAATGAAGAGTAACTTATTAAATATTCTAAAAAAAGAACTAAGAGAATTATTTAGAGATAAAAAATCACTATCCATGATGTTAATAATTCCAATATTTATTCCTTTAATCATGTTAGGCATGTCTGCTTTATTTGAATCGCAGTCTTCTAAAGACATAAACGAATACAATAAAATCGGCTTTGCCTATAATCTTTCAGAAACTGAAAAAAACCTCGCTAAAGAAATGAATATCAAAGTAATAGAAGGAAATGAAAAAGAGTTGAAAGAAAAATACAAAAATGGCAACATAAACCTTTATGTAACCAAAAAGGGAAGTGAATATACTATAAACACTGATGCGTCTGATGATAGCGTCTATGCTGTAAGCCTAACAGAGCAGTACTTTAATACCTATAAAAACTATCTTCAAAGCTCTTACCTAACTCAAAATAACATCAATTCAGATAGCGTTCTAAATATCATTACCGTCAAAGAAAAACTAATCGAAGAAGATAACTATTTTGCTGACTTCATTAAAAATTACGCCTTCTTATTCGTTATAATGGCCATCACCGTATCCGCTACTTATCCAGCCACTGACACTACCGCTGGCGAAAAAGAAAGGGGTACTTTAGAAACATTGCTCACATTTCCAATTAAAAGTAAAGATATTATCTTAGGTAAATTCCTATCAGTAACCTTATCTTCCATCATAACCGGTGTTATAAGTTTTATTCTAGCTATAATCTCACTAATTATTGCCCAAAACACCTTTTCAATATATGAAGGCCTCGACATCATGTTCTCACCATTTACTATTGTAATGTCCTTTATTATTATCATTGTCTACTCATTCTTCATAAGTGGTCTATGTATCTCTATTGCTAGTACTTGTAAAACCTTTAAAGAAGCCCAAAGTGCTTTAACTCCATTAACTTTTATCTCATTATTTCCAGGTATGATTGCCTTCATGATAAGCATTCCAACAACTCCGTTATTATCAATCGTTCCGTTTTTAAACTATTCCTTAATTTTCACCGATATAAATGCCGGAAACATAAATATATTAAATATTTCCTTAATGATTATATCTAGTTTTGTTTATATTGCTATAGTCATGCACTTCATTATCAAACAGTATACATCTGAAAAAATATTGTTCTCAAAGTAGGGTAATTACCTACTTTTTTCTATAATTCAAAGGAAATAACCGATTTTTATCGTATATTAATAGATAAAAGGAGGTGAATCATGCCTTTTAATAAAAATATTAGCGGCTTTGAAAATGAAAAAGAATTTTATAAATATCTAAATCGAAAAAAAGTAAAAGAAGTTAATCATATATTTCAAGATTTATTTAAAGCATTATATAACAACTTAACTGGTGAAGAAACAATATATGTTAATATAAATTATACTAGGCAAAAGTCAGATTTATATATTAAAATAAAAGGAATTACCAAAGGTCTTAGTATAAAAAAAGGAGTAAAAAACTCAGTACATATTGAAAAAATAGAAGAATTTATAAAATTTTTAAGTGATAATAATATTCCAAAAAATATTATAGAAGAAATATTAAAATACCATTACGCTGATGGCACAATAGATGGGACTGGAATAAAAAGGTTAAGTTCTACCCAATATAAAGAGCAACATCAAGACAAATTAAATTTAATAAATAAATATTTTAGCAAGCCAGATATTGTTAGAAAAGCAATTGATAGATTTGTTTTGACTGGCAATAATAGCAGTGATGAAGTAGATGCCATTATATATGGCGTTTTAGAAGACTTTATCTGGATTACAAAAGAAGAAATTATTAATATTATTATGGAACATAAAGACATTGAAAGAACTGGTCTTAGTTTTGGGCCACTCTTTTATCAACCAATGAATAGATGTTTAAATTATAATAAAAAATATGAATATGCTAGAAACTATATTCAAATCAAATGGTATCATTTGTCAGATGATATTATAGAGGCGATGAGTAAAAGAAATTTAGATAAATTGTAAAGAGTTTATATCACTGATTACGGAAGTTCGATAACATTTTTATATAATAAAAACCCACACTATCATGTGTGAGCTTAAATACTAATGGAGCGGATGAGGAGAATCGAACTCCCGTAATCAGCTTGGAAGGCTGGGGTTCTACCATTGAACTACATCCGCAATTAGTAGACAATATAAATTCTACTATTTTTTTTATATTTTGTCAACACAGCCCCAGCCATTTTTTTGAAAAATTACATTCTTATTTTATAGACTTCATCTAAACTTCTTTTATATTACCTAAGAATAAATAAAATCGAATTGACAAAAAAAACTGAAAAATGATACACTTTCAGTAAAGAAAGGTAATATTATGTTAAGTGAATTTGAATATAGTAAACATTTTTTAAAACAAGATAATATTTTAATTTGTCCAATCTGTAAAGAATCATTATCCATAAAAGGTCACTCATTAATATGTAAAAAAACATATTAATGAAAGTAAAAAATATAATCATAGCTTATTTTCAAATAGAAGAAAATTCATACAAAAACTGTTTTATCAAGAATTATATAAACAAATTATATAATAAAAAAATCATCATAAAGCTATCACTATTGAAACCACCTATATTTAATGATATACTTTAATTAGTAAATAAAAAATGGAGGAACACTATGGAATATGTAATCACATTTATTGAAGGTCTTGCCTCATTTATCTCACCTTGCATTTTGCCCATCATACCAGTTTATATATCTTACTTTGCTGCCGAAGATAACAACATGAAAAAATCTATCTTAAACACGCTTGGCTTCATCTTTGGATTCACTATAATATTCATATTGCTAGGCGTCTTTGCCAGTACCTTTGGTAATGCCGTCCATCATTATGCCGGTTATATAAACATCATCTTCGGTATTTTCCTAATCATCGTTGGTTTAAATTACGTAGGAGCCATATTTATAAAATTTCTCAATAAAACCAAAGGCATGAATCAAAAAAACAAAAACTTAACCTTCATAACCTCAGTTTTATTTGGAATCATCTTTTCCTTATCTTGGACCCCTTGCGTCGGGGCCTTTTTATCATCAGCTCTAATTCTCGCCAGCACTACTGGCAGCATTCTTAAAGGCGCCATATTGCTTTTAATATATTCTATGGGTCTCGCCATTCCATTTATCATAACCACTATTTTCCTTGAAAAACTAAAAACAACCTTTGACTTCATCAAAAAGCACTATAATATCATCAATAAAATTTGTGGTAGTATCTTAATCTTGAGTGGTCTTTGGTACGCCATATCCGGTATTATCACATTAGTAAATTAGGAGGTAAAATATGAATAAAAAAGTAAAATTAATCATTGAAATCGTAATCTTTATTTTAGTTCTTTGTGCCATCACCTTTATTTACTATTTTAATAATAGTAATAAAGAAGAAGAAAGTGCAAGCGTCAGTATAACTAGTGTAACAGATGAAAACTTTGAAAAAGAAGTTTTAAACTCAGATAAACCAGTTATCTTAGAGTTCACCTCTAAAACCTGCCCACCTTGCGTTGCCATGCTTACAACCTTAATAGACATCGCTAAAAATAACGATGACATCAAGGTAGCCACCTTAGACATCGATAGTGATGAAACAAAAAATACCACAGATGAATACGAAGTCAGCGCTACACCAACTCTTATAATCTTTGAAAACGGTAAAGTCAAAGACACTCTAGTTGGTGCGATAGGCGAAGATAAAATCATGGAAGCCATAGGAAAGTAGGTAAAGTATGAAAAAAGAACACGCCATTCTTATAGTAGTAGTAATTATATTATTAATAATATTTATAGCCGTTATAAGTTCTATCGGTACAAAATCACTCACATGCACTGCCACCGGTAAATCATCGGACATGAAAACAAACTCCAAATTAGAAATTAAAGTAAAAAATAAAAAAATAAAAGATATGGTATTTACTGTCGACATGATTTTCCCCAAAGAATTATTAAATCAAAGACAAAGCTATGTTGATATGATAAGACAAACTAAACCATATATGAGAGCTAGTGTCACTGATGAAGGTATTAGGTTTGTCACAACCGAAAGTGGTGGCAGTTTTATTGGTATAGATACTAGCCAAGAAATGACTATCTCTGAATTAAAACAAGTCCTAGAACTTCAAGGATATAACTGTAAAGAAGCTGATTAAACACATTAAAGGTTATTCAAAAAATAATCTTTTTTTCATCCTAAAAAAAACAATAAAAACCAGTTAACAAAAACAAATGTTCGTGATAAAATAATTATGGTGATTCAAATGGAAAGAACTTATATATGTATCGATCTAAAAAGTTTCTATGCCTCCGTCGAATGCGTCAAAAGAAACTTAGATCCCTTAAAAACAAACCTTGTCGTCGCCGATAAAGCAAGAACAGAAAAAACCATCTGCCTCGCCGTAAGCCCTTCGTTAAAAGAATATGGAATTCCCGGTCGCGCTAGACTATTTGAAGTAGTTAGGAGAGTCAAAGAAATTAATAGGCAAAGAAAAAAACAAAACAAATATAAACCCTTCATAAATAAATCTGTAAATAAAGATGAACTAAATAAATATAAAAATAAAAAGCTAGACTTCATCATCGCCAAGCCTCATATGGCCACCTATATCGACTATTCCGCCAAAATCTATAACATATACCTAAAGTATCTGTCCAAAGACGATATCTTTGTCTACTCCATAGACGAAATATTTGCTGACATCACCGACTACTTAAAATACTATAATCTAACGCCCGAAGCCCTAGTTACTAAAATAATAAATGATATTTATAAACAAACCGGTATCACTGCTACCGCCGGCATCGGAACCAATCTTTTCCTAGCTAAAGTTGCCATGGACATTACCGCCAAACACACAAAGCCCAATAAATATGGTGTCAGAATAGCCACCTTAAACGAACAAAACTACCGTAAAATTATATGGTCTCATACCCCTATCACCGATATTTGGAAAGTAGGTAAGGGCATATCAAATAAACTAAGTAAATATGGCATATACACCATGGGTGATATTGCTAGATGTTCAATAAATAATGAAGACTTGCTCTATAAACTCTTTGGCATCAATGCCGAACTCTTAATTGACCACGCCTGGGGCTATGAACCATGCACCATAAAAGATATAAAAAACTATAAACCCCAAAATAGAAGCCTTACTAAAGGACAAGTCCTAGACTCTCCATATGACTATCATCAAACCAAACTCATCATTAGAGAAATGGCCGACCTAATCGCCTTAGACTTAGTCTCAAAGTGCCTAACTACTAATAAACTAACCTTAACCATCAGCTATGACAATAAAAATATAACTAATTACCAAGGTCCAAAAACCACTGACTTCTATGGAAGAATAATTCCTAAACCCGCTCATGGCACCATCACCTTGCCAAATCCATCATCATCCTCAAGTCTAATTATGCACGTCGCCTTAAAACTGTATGATAAAATCATAAATCCCAAACTCTTTATCAAAAAAATAAATATCTCCGCTGTAAACATCCAACCTGAAAATAACCAAAAACCAAAATATAAACAGCTAAACCTTTTTGAAAGCCTCGAAACCCAAAACCAAAACATCGAAAGAAACATTCAAAATGAAAAACAAGAACATATTCTTCAAAACACCATCTTAAACATCAAAGACAAGTACGGTAAAAACTCTATATTAAAACTCATGGATTTAAAAGAAGGCGCCACCACCATCCAAAGAAATAATCAAATAGGAGGGCATAATGCTTAATTACGAAGACATCATCAATATGCCAAGACATATCTCCAAAACGAGAAAACCCATGTCTAAAGAAAATAGAGCTGCCCAGTTTGCTCCTTTTTCCGCCCTAACTGGTTACGCCGAAAAAATCCAAGAAACATCCAAAATAACCCAAAACAAAATAGAAATAACGGATGAAATGAAACAAATTTTAAATAATAAACTAATCAAAATAAACCAAAATATCAAACAAAAACCTTTAATCACCATCACATACTTTATCAAAGATAAAATAAAAAAGGGTGGTGTATATCAAACCATCACTAAAAACATCCAAAAAATTGATTTTTTAACCAAACAAATAATTCTCACAGATGAGACAAAAATCAATATAAATGATATAATAAATCTAACCGAAAACTTATAAATCATCAAATAAATTTCTAAAAGAAAGAAGTGATAGCTATGTATCAACCATCCATATTTGAAACCCAAACATCAGAGCCTCTCGCATCCCGCATGCGTCCTAAAGACCTAAGCGAATTCGTCGGTCAAACTCATCTGATAGGTGAGGGGAAACTCTTAAGAAAAATGATTGAAACCGATAATATCTCATCCATGATTTTCTGGGGTCCTCCAGGAGTTGGTAAAACAACTTTAGCTAGAATCATCGCCCATGAAACCAAATCCCAATTCATCACATTTTCCGCTGTCACATCTGGTATAAAAGAAATCAAAAAAGTCATGGAAGACGCTGAAAAAAACAAAAGACTTGGTATCAAAACCATCGTCTTCGTCGATGAAATTCATAGGTTCAATAAAGCCCAGCAGGACGCCTTCTTGCCCTTCGTCGAAAAAGGCTCCATCATCTTAATCGGTGCCACCACCGAAAACCCCTCATTTGAAATCAATAACGCCCTTTTATCAAGATGTAGAGTCTTCGTCCTAAAAGAACTCTCCACAAATGACATCATCACCTTGTTAAAAAGAGCCATCCAAGATGAAAGAGGCTTCGGTAAAGAAAAAATAGACATTTCAGATGAAAACCTAAACATCATCGCCGATTTTGCTAATGGCGACGCTAGAAGTGCCTTAACCACACTAGATATGATAATAACCAATGCTAGTGCTGATAAAGACGGCACCATCAAAATAACCAAAGAAACAATTGAAAATTGTATAACTAAAAAAACCTTACTCTATGATAAAAATGGAGAAGAGCACTATAACATCATATCCGCCCTCCATAAATCAATGCGTAACTCTGACCCTGACGCTGCCGTCTACTGGCTTGCCAGAATGCTAGAAGCCGGCGAAGATCCCATATATATAGCTAGAAGAATCACTAGATTTGCCTCTGAAGATATTGGCCTTGCCGACACCAACGCCTTAAACGTTGCCATCAACGTCTACCATGCCTGCCACTTCATCGGTATGCCCGAATGTAATGTCCACTTGGCTGAAGCTGTCATCTATATGTCACTCGCCCCAAAATCAAACGCCTGCGATGTTGCTTATCACCTAGCTGCCTCTGACGCCAAAAACACCATCGCCGAACCAGTCCCACTCATAATCAGAAATGCTCCAACTAAACTCATGAAAAACCTAAACTATGGTAAAGGCTATCAGTACGCCCATGACACCAAAGAGAAACTCACAACCATGCAGTGCCTTCCACCATCCTTAAAAGATAAAGAATACTATAAACCAGGCATTCAAGGTAATGAAGCCAAATTCGGACAAAGACTAGAGCGTATTAAAGAATGGAAAAAAGCTCATCGTAATTCCAAATTATAATAAACATAATAATAAAGTAAAAAGTGGATTTATGTCTAAAAAACTAATAATCTATCCTTTAATACTCATAGTACTTTTTATAATATCTAAACTAATATTAAACCTTTTAGATTTAGAATATCAAAGCCAGGTTTATTATGCCCTTTTAATATTAATTGCCCTTTATATCCTTGCCATTAGTAATTATCACATGCTTAAAACTCAAGATAAATTAAATACCAAAATATTTAACCTTTTTGCCCTAAACTTTATAACCCTAACAGTTGTAACCATTATCTTCGTAAGTACGCTCACATTTTATGGCTATGACTATAAAATAGATAATAACCATTTAAGAAATGAAACCCTTCTGCAACTAAGACCAAGCCAAAAATTATATACCATTAAAAATTTCTTTTTAAAAAGTAAAACCCAGTAAAATAGATAGATAAAATTCTATCTTTTTTGTAAACCCTCTTTACTATATACCCCTGTGGGTATATAATGAATACAGGTGATAAAAGATGAATAATATAAAAAAGACGTATAGAACCGAAGAAACTAAAAAAAAGCTCATTAACCGTCTCAATAGAATAAACGGTCAAATAAATGGCGTAAAAAAAATGATTGACGAAGATACTTACTGTAATGACATTCTAATTCAATTATCTGCCATTAAAAACTCCGTTCAAAGCCTGTCCAATGAACTTTTAGACTCGCATTTGCGCACCTGTATCACCAAAGACTTAAAAAATGGTAACCAAAAAGCCATTGACGAAGTCGTAAACCTATTTAAAAAATTTAATAATTAGAAAGGAAGATAAAAATGAAAGAAATAACTTTAAATGTCGAAGGTATGACCTGTGAAGGATGTGAAAAGCGCATTCAAAACGTCTTAATGGAAATTAATGGTGTCGAAAACGTCAAAGCTAGCCATATAGACAAAAAAGTCAAAATCACTCTAAATAAAGATGTCGATATAAATACCTTAAAAGAAGCCATTGAAGATTTAGACTTTCAAGTAGTAGAGTAAGGTGATAATGTGCAAAAGATAATTTTATCCATTGATGGCATGACCTGTTCAGCTTGCTCTAATGGTTTAGAAAAATACCTGAATAAACAAAATGGCATATATAACGCTTCTGTCAATCTAGTTATGGCCAATGCCACTATTGACTACGATGAAAAAATATTAGATGTTTCTAAAATAGAAAACTTTGTAAAAAAAGCTGGATTTAAAAGTTTGGGTGAATTTAAAGAAATAAAATTCGAAAAACAAGATTCTAATAATAAAATAAAATTAATTATCTTTACTTTTTTAGCCCTCCTGCTTATGTATATTTCCATGGGACATATGTTAAATTTGCCGTCTATTCCATTTTTAGATCATAATAAAAATGTTTATCCATATATGCTATCTTTATTCATTATAACCATTGCTTTTTTAATATATGGGTTTGACATTATCAAAAATGGCTATAAAAACTTAATTCATAAAACCCCTAATATGGATACATTAGTCAGTATTGGCGTAATAACTAGCTTTCTATATAGTATATATAATATGTATCTAGTTTTTAAAGGAAACCAAAATGCTATTATGAATCTATATTTTGAATCATCAGCTATCGTTATTTATTTTGTGAAACTTGGTAGATATATCGATGGCATTAGTAAAGATAAAACTAAAGAAGCCATTGGAAAACTAGTAACCATTACCCCAAGTAAAGCTGTAATCAAAAAAAACGGTGAATATCAAGAAGTCACCCTAGATGAAATTAAGAAAAACGATATTGTCGTTTGTAAAGCCGGTGAAAAAATTGCTGTCGATGGCGAAATAATAGAAGGCAGTGCCCACTTTGATGACTCATTTATAACCGGCGAAAGTAAACCTGTAAATAAAAATATAGGATCTAAAGTTTTAGCCGGCAGTTTAAACTATGATGGCTATGTCGAATATAAAGCTGAAAAAATCGGTAAAGAATCAACTATCTCTGAAATAGTTAGATTAGTCATTGAAGCCAGTAATACTAAAGCACCTATTTCTAAAATAGCCGATAAAGTATCCGGCATCTTTGTACCAATTGTTATTATCATTGCTTTAATTACTTTAATCTTTTATTTAATTATAACAAAAGATATAACAGAATCTCTAACTAGCTTTGTCAGCGTTCTCGTAATTGCTTGTCCTTGCAGTTTGGGTCTGGCAACACCACTTGCCATTGTCGTAAGTGAAGGCTTATGTGCCTCTCGAGGTATTTTAATTAAAAAAAGTGAAATTCTAGAAAATGCCTGTAAAGTAGATACCGTTGTTTTTGATAAAACTGGAACCTTAACCTATGGTAAATTAAAAATATCAAAAATAATTAATTGTAGTAATTTAGAAAATAAACAAATCATGCAGTTAGCTTCTAGTCTGGAACAAAAATCCAATCATCCAATCAGTAATGCCTTTAAAGACTACATGAATGAACATAAAATAACCCCATTAGAAGTAACTAACTTTGAAAATATAGCAGGTTATGGTATTAGAGGAAAAATAAATAACGAAGACATAATTCTTGGAAGTAGTAAAATATTAAATCATTATCATATTAAAAACGCCCATTTAAAAGAAGAACAAACACTTGCACAACAGGGTAATTCCATCATATATATTGTCAAAGACAAAAATATCCTTGCTTTAATCGGCGTTAGTGACATCGTCAGACATAACGCCCAAGAAGTTATTAAACAACTTCAAAAAAATAATATTTCAACAGTTATGCTCACAGGCGATAATAAAGAAATAGCTGCAAAAATAGCTAAAAAACTTGGCATAACTCAAGTAATCAGTAATGTAGTTCCTTCTGAAAAAGCTAATGTAATTCAAAAACTAAAAAGTGACAACAAATATATTATGATGTGTGGCGATGGTATTAATGATTCACCAGCATTATCTTTAAGTGATATTGGTGTAAGTGTTCAAAGTGGAACCGATATTGCCATGGATTCATCAGATGTCATCTTGACCAAAAACGATTTAGGCAGCATCATTCAATTAATTAATATAAGTAAAAAAACCTTAAAAATAATCAAAGAAAATCTTTTTTGGGCTTTTTTCTATAACATAATCATGATTCCTATCGCAATCGGTATACTAAAACCAATTGGTATTTCTATTACTCCAATGATTGCCTCACTAGCTATGACTTTTAGCAGTATCACTGTCATATTAAATACCCTAAGATTAAAGAAAATAAAATAAAAGGAGAAACTTATGCAAGTAAAAAAATTATCTTCTCACCAACTGGAGGAACTGAAAAAGTAGCTAATATTATAGCCAAAAAATTAAGTAATAATATCCAAACTATTGATTTATGTAATTTTAATTTAGATTTTAAGAAAGAAAGTATAAATCAAGATGATTTAGTAATTATTGCTATGCCATCTTTTGGAGGTAGAGCTCCTCAAATTGCTATAGAACGGTTAAAAAACATTAATGGTAATAACGCTAAATGTATCTTAGTATGTGTTTATGGTAATAGAGCCTATGATGATACTTTAGTAGAAATGCAAGATACTGCTAATAGCCAAAAATTTCAAATAATTGCGGCTATAACAGCAATTGCCCAACACTCTATTATAAATGAATATGCAAAAGAAAGACCAGATAGACAAGATGAAGTCATATTAACCAAATTTACTCAAGATATATTAAATAAAAATAAAGAAAAAATAGCCCCAATACCAGGACATCGTCCTTATAAAAAAATCTCTAAAACACCAATAATACCTCAACCTAACAAAAACTGTATAAAATGTGGGCTATGTGCTAAAATGTGTCCAGTAAATGCCATTAATCCGATAACATTTAAAACAAACCCCCAAAAGTGTATCTCATGTATGCGCTGTATTAAACTATGCCCAAAAAATGTTAGAAAAGTTAATCAATTAATTGTTAAAATAGCCGCCCAAGCCATCAAAAAAGAATGCCAAACGAGAAAAAGTCCTGAACTATTTTTGACTAATAAAATTTTAGAACAATAAAACATTCACAAAACCGTGAATGTTTTATCTATTAATGCTTCATTTTTTTCTTTTAGTTTCTTTAATTGGCTTATATTTAAAATTGCCATATACCAAAAGTGGCCAGAAAACGGTTGGTAATAGCATCAATAAAACACAAAAACTTCTTTTTCTACCAAATACTTTTCCAAGACCATAGAAAAGTGCTAAAGCAAATACTATATTAATAATTGGTATTAAAAATAATATCGCATATATTCCTCGTCCAAATACATCTTTCACCAAACAAACAATATTATAAATAGGAATAAACGCTACATAACCATTTTTTCGAGTCTTTTTAAATGTTTCGAAAAGACAAACTATAAACAAAATAACCATTAATATAGTAAAAATCACAATAATCAAAATAATTATCATATTAGAACTATTTTGGTATCCTAAATCATCAAGCATTTTTAAAATATCTTTTTCATGCGCTTTATTGCCAGCAATATATAAAATTGAATTATTATTCATAGCTACTGTCTTATAATAATCACCACTAGTAGAATATTTATAATATTTTAAAAGCAAATCATTTTTTATTTTTTCTGTTGACTTAACATTAGGATTATTCTTTAAAACATCATCGCTCATCTGTTTAAAAAAATCGTCGCGCACCTCTTTGTCATTAAAAATAGTATAACTAATCAAATAAGGACAGGTTCCCATATCTGAAACTAAAAATAAATCTGAACCCTCATACTTTTTTTCATCCTGCATACTAACTAAATTGCATCCTTGTTTTTCCATGTAATTAGTAAACTCATTCGCAGTCATAGTCTTAGGAAAATAACTATTTAAAAAAATACCACTAACTACTATAAATATTATAAGTATTATATTAAAACATATCGTAAAACCCACTCCAAATTTTAAACTTTTCTTTTTCATCATATCAAGCTCCTTATTTTTACTTCATAATTTAATTATAGCATA
>CALVRX010000041.1 GCA_944358815.1 uncultured Bacilli bacterium
AATCGAAGATTTAAATGAAGATGAACATATTATAGGGTTATATGACAAAGATAAAATGGACGCTTGGATGAAAAAGATAGATCATGCGGAAGCAGTAAAAGAAGGACGTGCTGAAGGACATGCCAAAGGTCTGGCTGAAGGTATAGCTGAAGGTCTAGCTGAAGGAAGAGCTGAAGGAGCACAATCGAAAACTATTGAGATTGTCAAAAATATGCTTAAAGCTAATATGAAAATGTCGGATATTTCTAAACTTACTGGTTTATCAGAATTAGATGTAAAAAAATTAAAGTCTGAAGATTGATGTTTCAGGCTTTATTTTACACTCTCTGCTAGTACTATAAGACGAGTTATGTATACAACCAATGCTATCGAATCTATTAACTCTTCATTTAGAAAAGTCACAAAAAAAGGCGCTTTCCCTAATGAAAACACACTTTTTTATTCATTCATTTCTATTCGATCTAATAATTTGGCAGCTACTATTTTTGAAGAGTCGTTATTTTGTTTAATTTGATTTAATAAGTGATTAACATTTTTACTTTGAGGTAACATATAACCTGATTCTCTTAAAATGTCTTCAATCATGACTTTATTAGAATGTATGAGAGCTTTTATTAATTTTTCATTTTCTTTATGTTCATTTAAGAGATAGCGTAGCATTTGAATTTCTTCTATTTTATTATTAACTATTTTAAACATGGCATTTATTACTTGCTTGTTTTTTTGTTTTTGGGGTGGCATTTTATTTGGAAGCATGGTAATTGCTCTAGCAGGGCAAGCGTTAGCACAAGCGCCACAGCCAATACATTTTTCAAAATCAATTTGCCCAGTTTCATTATCAGCGGCACCAGTTGGACAGACAAATAGGCATAAACAATCTTTTGAACAAATTTTTAAGTTTCTATAAGCGTGAAATTTAGGCATATTAGTCCACCTCCAATATTTTAAAGCTCGGAACTTTGCAGATAGGACATGTTTTTGGTGGAACATCACCCACATAAATAAATCCACATATATCGCAAACCCATATTTTAGTATTTTTTAGGTAATCTATTCCTTTTTCTTTATAGCTTTTGATAATTACATTCATCATATTAGTGGCTTTAGAAGCCCAGTTAATGACTCTTTTAGCTCCCCTATCTTGATATTGATCAGCGATATTCATGGCTTGTTTAAAATATTCAATATCTTTATTGATGTTATTTTGAATGTCATCGATATTACCTTTTTGAGGTTTAGTTTTATTTAGATAATGATCTGATAATTCGTTAAAAAGTGTTTGCTCTTCTTCAAGATATTGTTTTTCACAGGCTTTGGCTAAATTAGAACAAATATAAGCTATTTGAGCAGCAGATAGTTCAGTTAATTGGTCCTCTTTTTCATTATTAATTTCTGGTTTAGGTTGCTCTTTTGTTTCTTCTTTTATTTCTTCAAAGACGGCTTTTGGGGCACCACAAATAGGACATTTCCAATCGTCTGGAAGGTCTTCAAATTTTATTTTTTCTTTGGCATCATCGTAGATGTATCCACATATTGTACATTTATATTTTTTCATTTTCTTTTTCTCCTACTTCTTTATATATTTTGGGGTTCAATTTTATAATCGTATATATCATATTTTTGGTTTTCTGTAATATCTATTTGTGGTTTAAATTGAATATGTTTTTTATATTTTTGATTTTCTTGATTAACATAAGTTAAAGTTCCAACAAAAGATAAGTTATGAAAGTCATTTGTTATATCATAATTATAATAAGAGCTTAAATAGAATAAGATTTGAATATATAATATATATTCCATGGGAAAATTTATTTTAGTTTCTGATGAGGCATTTTTTTCTGACATTATATAATCAAAATAGTAATTATAGAAATTATTTCTGATGGTTACACCTCCACTATTTAAACCTAAATTATATATCATTATAGGATATTTATAATTTATATTTACGATGTTATTATAATCGATTTTATCAATTAAAGAGATTAGTTTATCAACATTAGTTTTATCCCATGAGTATGTAATGTTTTGAGCTGTTCCATTTCCTATATTTATTAATTTAATATTAGTACTTACTTTTTTAGGATTTGGTAAAATAAGTCTATTTTTATAGTTAACAATTCGATAATTATTGTCAATGGTAGTAAATATTATATTAGGAGTCATGTCGTGTTCGTGCTGACTTATTGTCATATTTAAGGTGATAACTGAGATGATAATGCCACATAAAGAAATAATGGTGGTGATAACATATTTTAAATCAATATGTTTTTTTCTATTCTTTAAATTCAAACTCATAGTCCATAATTTTTATTGGGTCACCATCTTTAGCGCCTAATTCTCTAAGTTCATCATCAATCCCCATTTTTCTTAGTTTATTGGAAAAACGTAATATGGCTTCATCGGTATCTAAGCGACTCATTATTATGAGTTTTTCTACGGCTTTACCACTAATAATCCATGTATCTTTATCTTTAGTGATTTTATATGGTTTTTCTTCTTTAAATTTATATATAACATGGCTTTCAAAATTTTCATCTTTATAAAGGTTTTCTTTAGGAATTTGATCTAACATATCTGCCAATTTAAAGATAATTTTTTCGATGCCTTGACCATTAATGGCGGACATTTCATATATTTCCTCGTTTACTTTTTGTTTAAATTTTTCTAAATTTTCCTTAGATTTTGGCATATCCATTTTATTAGCAATAATTATTTGGGGCTTTTTAATGAGAGATTTATCAAAATTTTCTAATTCTTTATTAATTGTTACATAATCTTTATATGGATCATTGGTGTAACCACTCATATCAATTATATGGGCAATGATTCTGGTTCTTTCAATGTGTTTTAAAAATTTATCACCAAGTCCATGACCTAAAGATGCGCCTTCAATTAAGCCTGGAAGGTCGGCGACAACAAAACTACGGTTATCATTTGTTTTAACAACGCCTAAATTAGGTTTTAAAGTGGTAAATGGGTAGTCGGCAATTTTAGGTTTTGAGGCAGATATTTTAGAGATGAATGTCGATTTACCAACACTTGGCATACCAACTAGTCCAACATCTGCCATTAATTTTAATTCTATTTTAACTTTTACTTTTTCACCAGGTTCGCCATTTTCAGCATAATGCGGAGCGGGATTAGATTGGGTGGCAAACGCCATGTTACCTCTTCCACCTCTGCCACCTTTAGCAATGACATATTCTTCACCGTTTTTAGTTAAATCGGCAATTATTAAATTGGTATCATAATCGGTAACAACTGTCCCTTGTGGGACTGGAATAATAATATCTTCGGCGTTTTTACCGTGCATGCCTTTACCCATGCCGTTTTCGCCTTTATGACCTTTGATTATTTTTTTATATTTAAAATCAATTAAGGTGTTTAAACCCGAGTCAACTTTAAAGATAATATCTGAGCCTTTTCCACCATTTCCGCCAAATGGGCCGCCCATGGCAACATATTTTTCTCTTCTAAAAGCTAGACATCCATCGCCACCACTACCGGCAATTAATTCTACGACAGCTTCATCAATAAACATAATATCACTCATTTCTTAATTTTATTATACATGATTTATTATTTTATAACAAGAAAAAAGGGATTAATCATCCCAATGTATTGTAGCATTTTTAGCTCCCCATGTCGTGCCTGATGCGCTTTCTATTTCAGAATCAGTGCCAGTTCCTTTTATTTGGTCACTAGTATTTCTGACATAAAATACTATGCCATCATTATTTTTAAAAGCGGTAACATTAATTTGTTTAATAGTATTTTCAATAGTGACATTAACTAAGTTTTGACCAGCAAAGGCATTAGAACCAATAGAATCGACAATTTGACCATAAATAGTTGTCGGAATATAAACTGTTTTTTCACAAGTAGAATCATATCCAGTTATTTGCAGGTTATTACTATCAAGACTACTAGTAGCGGTTTCAAAACATTTTGGGCTAGTTTCAATTTTTTGAACATCATTTAAAACGCTTTCTTTTATTTTATCATTAGCTAATTTTCTATTGGCTAGGATAGATACTGTTCCGAGTATTAAAATCAAAAACAAAGATAATATACCATATAAAAGTGCTGATGTAACAAAGCCATTTTTTCTCATTAGCTCATCCCCTATTCTTACTTAAATTATACATGATTTATTTTTTTTATACAAGTGGGTGATGTTATAAAATGGACTTTATTCTTTAATTTTTTGCTGATTTAGATTTATTATTATTTTTTATGAATAATATTATAATGACGCAAGCAATAATAATTGTTGAAATAATTACAATAATCAAAATAAGATAATAATTGAGTAAAATATTGTTATTTGTTTTTTTGAAAATTTCTGACACATCAAAATTATTATGAATTTTAGAAAAATCGACTTCAAAATAAGCGGTTTGGTTTAATATTTTTTCCTTTTCTTTTTTTTCTTCTGGGCTAGTATTTTCATCTATAACTTTTACTATACTGGAAGAGATGGGATTAGAGTATAAAATGGTATTGTCATTTTTGACTATTTTTAAATACATATTATCTAAGTATGGATATGTTTCTTTATCAGAAAAATAAGTAACTATGATGTTTTTATTGTTATATTTGATATTGGTGTTTTTATTAACTTGGAATTTAGCAATTGATGTATTAATAGTCGGTATTTCTTTTTTTTCTATCCAGTATCCCTTAATATGACTAGTATCAATATGGTTATAAGAATTGGCAATGGCATCAATTTGTGCAGTGGTTAAGGTAGGAATAATTTCTGCGTCGGAATAATTTTTATATTTATAACCAAAGTTAGTATCTTTTATCCAGCTTCGGCTTTCATTTGATGATGAATAATTAAAACCATATATGGGAATATAATAAAGAATTTCTATTTTTTTAATATCATTTTTTTCTATGTTGTTTATAGTTACATTATATTCTTTTGGATAATAATAAAATGGGGCAGCTAAAACTTTTGTATTTAGACATAAGATTATCAATATTATTAGTAAAATTTTTCTCATATTGACTACTCACCTATTAAAATAATATCAAATTATCAACATTTAGTAAAGATGATATTTATTTATTAAATGTAGGTGATTATATATACATAATTCATTTAACTGAATAATTTATATTAGGTGATAGTATGCGAAATTTTTGGTTTGGACGGGGAAAATGGTCACTGATATGTTTGATTAGTATGATTATTTTATTTTATCAAATTTTAATTACAATTTTCGTAGTTACAAGATTTAATGTGTTTTTAATTTTTTTATTTATGATTTTACTGTTTTGCGCTATTTTTAGACTTTTTTGGTGATGTTAGTAATTCTGTTTTATATATTTTATCGATCATTTTACTGATGGTTTGACAGTTTTGATATTCACTATGTTGAAAATTAATTAAATCTGGCATGGATATTAGAATGAACAATAGCTCTTTTTCATCTCTTTGTAAGGGATAGTTATTTTCATATTCTTTTAATATGGTTTCAAAGTCAAAGTCTAGGCAATGGTTTTGATATAGTTTATAAATGTCAAAAACAGGACTACCTATTTTGGCTTTATCCCAGCTAATAAGATATGGCATATCAGATTGGCGGAAGTGCTCTAGTTTTAGATTGTTATGAAGAACGACACGACGTTCTTTTCTTTTTTCCTTAATATGTTCATGCCAATGGTCTAATTTTTGTTTAGTAGTGGCAATGGTATCATATATTTTTGAGATATTTCTAGCTAATAGTTGTTCGCTTGGACTCATATATATTTTGGTTTCTATTAAAGTTATTAGATCAGTATAGTATAGATAAAGATAGTTTAAATTATTATCTAAATCATCATATATTTGGGCATAATAGTCTAAATCAATTTCTTTATAATGAGTAGTTTTACTATGAAGCAAGGAAACTAATTTAATTAAATCTAAGATTTTTTGCTCACTAGGTATGTTTAGATCATTTATATAGGTTTCTAGTTGATATGGATCATTTTCATTATTTAAAAAGATTGGTAAGTAATCAAAACTGCGGGATTTTAAGTAGTTTAAAATTTGAGAATTTAACTTTCCTTCTTTATAAATATATTTACCATCATTGGTTTCAATGATGGTTATTTTACCTTGTTTTCTATAGCTACGAGGTTTTAGCCCTTTACTTTTTAATATTTGGTTAATTCTCATTGGACTGGATAATTAGTTTGCTACCAATTTGAATGTCATTTAAGTCATTATATGCTTCTAGTTGTTCTTTAGTTATTTGGTATTTTTGTAAAATAGAATCAATGGTATCATTTTCAGTAACTATATGTACTTTATAAACTGAATATCTTTCATTTTCATCTAGATTATCAAAAATAGATGTAGATGTGGTGTCTGATGTTTCAGATTCATTGCTAACTTCTTCAGTTAAATTGGTAACTTCTTCATTTTCTCTAGTGTCTTCTTCAATTTTAGATACTGAGTGTTCTCTCATTATTATCTCCTCCTTTTCTTCTAAACCATCAATAATTACTTCAATGTTGATAGATAATATTTCATTATTGATTAATTCATAATAAAAGTCATTAATGTCAACTTCAATATTTTTTGTGTTATATTTAGAATCAATCGAAATATTAAATGGTAGTTTATATTCAAATGGGTCCACATTGATGCTGGCTTCGGTTAATTTATAGGTACCACTGATAATGAATTCACCAGATATTTGGTATTCTTCTTTTAATTTTAGGGTATGCTCTAGTGAAATGCTGGTTATTTCATGGATTTTAGTATCAAAACTTAAGTCTTTTTGAAATGGTATTAATTTTTTCATAGTATCGCCTCCTAAATAAATATATGTTAGATGATTTAAAATAATGATTCATAAATTGTGCTGGCATGATTAAAATTGGTTTTATTCCAGATATTTTCAATATAGGCATTTCGATCATTTTTATATTTTAGATAATAGGCATGTTCCCAAAGGTCAATGGTAAAAAGTGGAATATAATTATATGATAGTGGCGTCTCTTGATTATTCATGTTGATGATAGATAGATTGCCATTATTATCGGTAACTAAAAAGGTGTAGCCAGAGCCAACTAAGGTTTTTGCTTTATTTATGAATTCATTTTTAAAATTATTAAAATTGCCATACGTCTGATTAATTTTAGATAACAGTTTACCATGTGGCAATGATGGAGTAGAATTTAGACTCTGCCAGTAAATGTTATGATTTAATATTCCTCCCGCATTATAGAGTATTTCTCCCCTATCTTTTAATGGAAATTCGGATATTTTTTTAGGAATTTCTTCTAAGGGCATTTTATAGTTAGTTAATTTGTTTAAGTTTTCTAGATATTTTTTATGATGTTTATTATAATGGATGTTTACTGTTTTGGTGTCAATGATTGGTTCTAGCGCATTATAGGGATATGGCAAGTTGATAACGGTATACATATATCGCCTCCAATTAAGTATATTAGTTACAATAAAATGAAATCACAAAAAAAAAGCATTATACTTTTTCAAATGTTCGATTTAAATATAAAGTGACTGCAGTGAGCTTTCATAAAATAGCCTTTATAACTAGCTCTTACTAAAGAATATTTAGAGGGGTTATGTTTTTTTAATCTTCGAAGTTTACGTTTAATTCTTTTTTTACTTTGATTATTAATTAAGACAATAAGTTTTTTGCCTTTCAAAAAAAATTTATATCCTAAAAAATTAAATCCTTTTTTTATATCGTATATTTGAGTTTTTCTATTTAGTTGAAGTTTTAATTTGTGTAAATAGTGATTTATTTCAGTTAAACAAAATTTTAAGTATTCTTTATCATGATGAAATAAAATAAAATCATCCATATATCTTATATAACATTTAATTTGAAGATTTTCTTTTATAAAATGGTCTAATTCACTCAAATAGTAAACAGCTAATATTTGACTGGTTTCGTTACCGATTGGAAGTCCAGTTCCCTTTTTATATCTTGGAAGTCTAGATAATTCTATTTTCTTTTTTTCGAAATCGGCTATATTTTTGGATTTAAGTCTTTCGAGTTCTTTGTTAATTATAATGTCGATAGATTGATTGACATTATAATTATCAGTACTAGAAATAATATTGGTTAAAATGTTTAATATTTCTGGGCCTTGAATATCTTTTGAAAGTTTAGTTAATAAGATTTCATGATTAATATTATAAAAGTATTTACTAATATCACATTTTAGTACATAAAAATTATCATAGTTCATTTTAAGTTTATTAATATATTTTTTGGTGTAATAAATTCCCATTTTGGTGCCCATACCTTTACGAGTAGCGACATTCGTATCTATTAATTTAGGACTTAATGTAGGTATTAAAATATATTTACTGATTAGGTGATTAACGATTTTATCTTTCATAGTTTCACTCATAATGATTCGATATTTAGGAACATTAATTAAAAAGATACTATAATGGCTATGCTTATATGTATGTTCTTGAAGTTGTTTTAAAACATTATTTAGTAGTGGTATTACCGCCAATATCTTTAACAGAAACACATAGTTTTTGATTATTGGCAGATGATGGAAATTGGTATGTACTATTGCCATCTGTTAATACTAAATTTGTACTTGGTGTACATTGGTTTTCACTTGTGACACAATATTTTGTTTCTTTGATGCCTCTATCATCGGCTGCAGATATATTGAGATCAAGTCCTTTATACCAATTGTTATTGCCTTTAATATTATTGCCTACTGTTAGTGTTAAAGTTGGGGCTGAATTATCTGAGCATGTGTAGTAAAGTTCATCGATGGCTCCTTGAACATTATTCGATTGAAGATTACTAGTTTGATTATCGTAAGTTACTTCATTACTTGGAAATGTGATGGCGGCTGTTACTCCAACTATGCTGAATACTATGGCACCAACAACAAAACCAATTAAATTCTTTTTTAAGTAAAATTTAAAATTATGTTTTTCCATGTTTTACTCCTTTCCTTATTTACAAGTATTATAAAGTTCATCTAAAGCATCTTGAACATTATTGGAGTTCATGCCACTTTTACTATTATCATAAGTAGTATTGTTACTTGGAAAATATGTGGTTGCATATATGCTGATAGTTCCAAATAAAAAACCACCTATTATAAATCCACAGATGTATCGTTTGGCAAACTCTGTTATTTTATGCTTGGTTTTTTTCATATTAATCCACTCCCTTATTTTAATTCTAGCGCAATATTGCGGAAAGGCAATAATAAAAAAAATACCATTTACAATCAATATAAAGGAGTGTAATTATGGTATTTAGTCTTAAAAAGATTCACGATTTGCGGGTTGATAACGATTTATCACAAAAGGCAATGAGTAAAATTTTAAATATATCTGAAGATGTTTACAGTAATCAAGAAAATGGAAGAAGTAATATGAGTATAGATACTGCAATTAAGTTTGCAAATTATTTTAATGTCAGTTTAGATTATTTATTTGGTATTAGTAACAATAAGGTTTTTAAAAGCAATGTTAAATATGATGCATTATTTACTGGTTCAAAGTTAAAGGAATTACGTTTAAGTAAAAATTTATCACAAGAGCAAATGGCTTGTTTATTAAATATTCCACAGAGAACTTACAGTAGTTATGAACATGGAGAAAGAGCTATTCCTTTAGAATTTTTATTTAATTTTGCATGTACTTTTAATGTTTCTTTAGATTATTTAACAGGAAGAAAAAAATACTGATTTAATTTTCAGTATTTTTAGTTATTGATTTAAATCGTCTAAAAAGTCATCAATGGTTAGTATTTGTTTATCGATTTGATCTAAGGAAATTTGCTCTTCTTTTTTAGTTGTTTTTTCTTCTTTTTGATTTTCTTCTATATTTGTTTGATTTTGAGCGTTTTCTAAGTCTTTTGAAGAGAGTAATTCGGTTTGGATAAAGACTTTTTTTATTTTTTCTTTAGTTATAGTTGAACCGGTTTGATAACGATCACAGATTGGAAATTCAGATGATTTATGATAAGTTATTTCGTTTGTTAAAATGCCAATTTCTTTTTTATGATTAACAATCAAAGCAGTTATGAGTTTATATGGGTTGGTTTTGACATCACGGATAGCAAGTAGGCCTTTACGGGCTCTTGTCATGACATCAAATTCTTCTATTTTGACTCTTTTAGCAGTGCCTTTATCAGTGACAAATAAGACATATTCTGAGTTTTCATTATTGTTAAATGATTGTCCACTAATTACATAGTCATCTTTTAGATTAATGGCTTTAACTCCACTACCTCTTAGATTAGTTAATGGAATTTCGCTTGATTGGTATCTTAAGGCAAGTCCATTATGGGTAGTTACTAGAACTTCATTTTTGGCTTTAACTACAGATATTACTTTGTCTTTTGGTTTTAATTTCATCAAGTTAACAGGTTTAGAATATCTTTGGACTTTTAAATCTTGAAGGTTGGTTTGTTTAACCATACCATTTTTAGTAAATGATATAAAGTTGACATTTTCTTTAAAGTCTTTAGTTAAGTATGAACCGATGATGTCTTCATCACTACTTATTTTAATAATATTACTGATATGTTTACCCATATCTTTCCATTTTAAATCAGGTAATTCGTAAACTGGTACGTAAAGGAAGTTACCTAGTGATGTAAAGAGTAATAAAATGTCCATGGTGTTGGCTTCATATATGGCGGTTTTAAAGTCTTTATCTTTAAGACCTGTTTCATCGTTATTAGAGGCAGAGTAACTTCTTAAAGATACTCTTTTAACATAGCCTTCATTAGTTAATACGACGATGCAATCTTCTTTTGGAATTAATGAAGTGGCACTGATTTTAATTTCAGTTACTTCATCTTTAATTTCAGTTTTTCTTGGTGTGGCATACTCTTTTTTGATCATTTTAAGTTCGGTTTTCATGACGTGTTTTAGGGCTTCTTCATTTTCTAAGATTTGTGTCCAAATCTCTATTTCTTTACTTTTTTCTTCCATTTCCTTTTTTAATTCAGTGACATCGGTATTAGTTAATTTATAAAGTTGAAGGTTGACAATAGCTTCAGCTTGAGGTTTAGTAAAGTCAAATTCGGTTTGCAAGTTTTCGATGGCATTAGCTTTATTTTTAGAGGATCTGATAACTTTTATTACTTCATCTAAAATAGATAGAGCTTTAATTAATCCTTCTAAAATGTGCATTCTAGCTTTAGCAACTTTTAAATCGAATTCGGTTCTTCTAGTAATGACCTCTTTTTGATGGGCGATATAAGCATCTAGTATATCTAAAATACCTAAGGTCATGGGACGTCTATTAACTATAGCGACCATATTATAGTTATAAGAAATCATCATATCGGTGTTTTTAAGTAAGTAATTAATGATTAATTCTTCATTGGCATCTTTTTTTAAGTCGATGGCTATTTGAAGACCATTACGATCTGTTTCATCTCTGACTTCAGCAATACCATCGATTTTCTTTTCGATTCTAATGTCATCGATTTTTTTTACTAAAGCGGCTTTATTAACTTCATAAGGAATTTCAGTAATGATGATTTGTCTTTTGGTTTTGGGTCCGGTGATTTCATATTTACATCTGACATTGATTTTTCCTTTACCGGTGGCGAAGGCATCTTTAATGCCTTTTTTACCTTCTGCGACACCACCCGTTGGAAAATCGGGACCTTTGACAATATCTAAGATAGTATCTAGTTGACAATTAGGACTATCAATACGTTTGATAGTAGCATCAATAATTTCGCCTAAATTATGAGGGGGGATGTTAGTGGCATATCCGGCTGATATACCGGTGGCACCATTAACTAAAAGATTAGGAAATCTGGCTGGTAAGACGGTTGGTTCTAACAAGGTATCATCATAGTTTAGACTCATTAGAACTGTATCTTTATTAATATCTTTTAAAAGTTCACCGGCTACTTTTGTTAGTCTAGCTTCGGTATAACGCATGGCAGCGGCACCGTCACCATCCATGGAACCATTATTTCCTTGCATTTCGACGTAGCACAAGTTATTTTTCCACCACTGACTCATTCTGACTAGTGCGTCATAGATACTAGAGTCTCCATGGGGATGATAGAAACCCATGATGTTTCCAACTGCTTTAGCTGATTTTTTAGTTGGTTTATCATAGGTATTACCATCTTTATACATACCATATAAAATTCTTCTTTGAACTGGTTTTAGACCATCTCTAACATCAGGGAGGGCTCTATCTTGGATAATGGCTTTAGCATATCTACTAAAGCTATCGCCCATGATGTATTCTAATGAGTAGTCATATATTCTTTTTACTGCTTCTTCCAATTTATTTCACCTACTTTGCGTAATTATCTTCAAGGGTAAATTCAACATTTTCTTCAATCCATTTTTTACGCGGTTCAACATTATCACCCATTAAGACACTTACTCGTCGTTCGGCTAAGCTAGCGTCAGTGAGGTTGACTTTGATTAAACTTCGTTTAGCTGGATCCATAGTTGTTTCCCATAGTTGTTCGGCATTCATCTCGCCTAATCCTTTATATCTTTGTTTTTCTAGTTTAACTTTATTTTGTTTTCTAATTTCTTCGGCTTGTTCATCAGTCCAAGCATAGCCGTAGACTTTATTACCATTTTTTAGGGCATAAAGTGGTGGCATGGCGATATAAAGATGACCGTTTTCGATTAATGGTTTCATAAATCGATAGAAAAATGTAAGTAGCAATATGGCAATATGGGCGCCATCATCATCGGCATCGGTCATGATTATTACTTTGTCATAGTTACAGTCTTCAATTTTAAAGTCACTACCGATTCCAGCACCAATGGTCTGAATCATGGTGTTTATTTCGTTATTAGCTAAGACGTCAGTCAATGAGGCTTTTTCGGTATTGATAACTTTACCTCTAAGTGGTAATATTGCTTGAAATTTTCGGTCTCTTCCCTGTTTAGCAGAGCCACCAGCTGAATCGCCTTCGACTAAGAATAATTCATTAATTTTTTTATTTTTAGTTTGTGCGGGTGTAAATTTGTCACTGATAGATTTTTCTTTTCTATTTTTACCTTTGCCATTTCGGGCTTCATCTCTAGCTTTTCTAGCAGCTTCTCTAACTTGTTTTGATTTTACCATTTTTTCTAAGATTTTGGTGGCTATTTCTTTATTTTCTTCTAAGAAAAATTGAAGGTGTTCTGTGGTTACATTATCGACAGCTGTTCTGGCAGCAGGAGAACCTAATTTACCTTTAGTTTGTCCTTCGAATTGAAGAAGTTTTTCGGGTATTTGAAGACTGATAATAGCGGTTAGCCCTTCTCTAGTGTCAGGACCTTCAAAATTTTTATCTTTAGCTTTAAGATAACCATTATTTCTGGCATAGTCATTAAAGACTCTAGTTAAAGCGGTTTTAAAGCCGACTTCATGAGTTCCACCATCTGATGTTTTGACATTATTGACGAAGGAAATGATGTTTTCAGAGTAGCTTTCGGTATATTGAAAGGCAATTTCTACATTAATACCATCTTTAATTCCGTGAAAATCATAAGGTTTATGAAGAACTTTTTTGTCGGTGTTTAAATATTCGACAAAGGAATTTAAACCTTTTTCATAGTGATATGATTCTTTGCGGTCAGTATTTTCATCATAGATATTGATGGTGATATTTTTTAGTAAAAATGCACTTTCTTGCATTCTTTCACAGATTGTAGAGAAAGAAAATGTGGTGGTTTGAAAGATTTCATCATCAGGCATGAATCTAACTTTTACACCAGTTTTATTGGTTTTACCAATTTTTTTTAATGGTTTATCGACGTGTCCACCATTTTTAAAACTAATGAAATACTCTCCCCCATCTCTTTTAATAGTTACTTCCATCCATTTACTTAAAGCATTGACGACAGAAGCCCCAACACCATGAAGACCACCAGATACTTTATAACCTGATGTTTCAAATTTACCACCAGCGTGGAGGACGGTATAGATTACTTCAGGAGTTGATTTACCACTTTCGTGCATTCCAGTGGGAATACCTCTTCCAAAGTCTTCAACACTCACACTACCATCTTTATGAATAGTGATATTTATTTGATTGCCGAAACCGTTGATTGCTTCATCGATACTATTATCGACAATTTCCCAGACTAAATGGTGTAGACCCCTTTTATCGGTTGAGCCTATATACATACCGGGTCTCTTTCTAACGGCTTCAAGTCCTTCTAATATTTTTATTGAATGTTCATCATATTTTGCCATATCATCACCATATCGATTATAACAGAAAAAACGTTAAAAAACAAATGAAAACTTTATTTATGTGAAATATATGTTTGTATTTTTTATTATTTAGAAAATAGAAAAAGCAAACTTGTTATAGTTTGCTTAATCGAGTAATTTTTTTATTTCATCTAAGGCACATTGGGCGTCTTCACATTTTAGACCGGTTTTTGTATTATCATAAGATAGATCTATGGCTCTTAAGACAATTCGAACATTATATGAACTACTTAATTTATTAGTGCCATCAGAGACAGTGGCAACGATAGAACCATGGTAATCGAATGGGACGTTAACGGTTTTAGTGGTAACATTTACTGTTTGTCCATTATCTTTTTGATAACTACATGTTAGGTTAGTTCCACAACCATCTGGATAAGTAATGGTTACAGTAATTGGATAGATACCAGATTGGGTAAATGTCGGTTTGGTTAGTGAAGATGTTTTAACAGTTTTAGTGGCTGTTTGCTGAACGCCTTTTTCGTTAGTGACTCTAACCATTATGGTATACGAAGTGCCTGATGTTAGATTATTATAGACATAAGTGTTTTTAGTACCACCATCTTGCCATGTTTGACCACCATCTTTAGAGTATTCATATTTAGTTATATTATAATTTGATGTGGCATTAGCAACGATGGTTACAGTATTTGAAGTTGCGGATGTCGATAAATTGACATTAATGCTATCATCGATTTCTTCGACATTAACTTCATAGCTATTACTAACCATATTATCACCGTCAGTGACTGTGGCTAAAATACTACCACTTTTATCGAAGGTAACTTGAGCTTGAGTATCTTTAACGGTAATTGGAGTTCCACCATTAACTTGATATGTACAAGTTAATGAATCCTTACATTCTTCTTGGAAATGAATGGTAACAGTTTTTGGATTAGTTCCTGATTCAGTGAAACTTGGTTCTTTAAGTTCAATTTGGACACCTTCAATGTCAATAAGATATGGGTCTTGTCTAGTTCCACTACCTCCAGTAATTACTGTTTTATCAGATAAATATAAAACGGGAGCTACATAAGAAGCAGTATTTGTAGAGGCGTTATTGTAATTAACGCTTCCTTTAGTATTATTTTTATTAACGCCATAGACATAATGGTTATCACCGTTATTTGGAGTGATTGTCCACATGTAACTACTATCTGGGACTGTATTATAAATCCAGTTAGTTTTAATACAAGTATTCGTGTTATTGTTATTTAAACTTAAAGTTTTACATTGATTATAATTACTGTTAGCTTTTAAGTATTCTGATACGGTAATCATACCTATTTTACCATTCCATTTAATGGATTTTTCAGAGCTTGATTGATTAGATAAGTTATCATTATTAGCAATTATAGGACCAACATTCCAAGAATGTGATATAACGTTTTCTTTATTTGTTTTTATGGTTCCTAAATAAGTGTTATTTAAATAAGTATTTAAGCTGGCGTCTTTTAAGACGGTTCCAGATAATGGACTATTATTAAAAGTATTATTTATAGCCCAGGCATTACATCCTGCAGTACTACTGGCACAGTAAGTACCACCGGCGCCATTACTGCTTTGGTCTCTATTTCCAGTATTATCAAAGGCTCTTGATGATTCACTTTCACTACGAATTATTTTTATGGTACCGTCTGATTCTAAGGAAATGACACGCCATAGTTCGTCATTAAATTTAATATAGTTCTTTGGATTGGCTCCTTTGAAGACACATTTTCCATCTTCTTCTTCATCGAAATACATACCATCGCCAGAAGTTACAACATTTTCTGGGATACATTCTAAGGTGGTATCTTCACCATATATTGAATCGGAGTCAAAGGCTATAGTAGAAAAGGTGCCATTTTTAAATTCGGCGAACAATCTACCTTTATTTTGAATTGGTTTAGCATCTATTTTACTAATGAATTCTCTTAGTCTTTGACCGATATTACTATCTTCATGATTATTGACATAATATTGTATAGCTTTAACATCTGAATTGGTATAGATAACTGTTTTGGCACCCATTTCATCCATAAAGGTGTCACAGAAGGTATCTACTACTCCAGCATCCATATTACATCTACCATCTTTATAGACTAATACATATGGTTTATCAATGGAAATATATTGAGATAAGTCATATTGATTAGTAATTAAATAGTTAGCAACAGAGGATAAATCATATACTGCTTCAACATTATTATGACTATAGCTATTTTTATAATTGTTAGTTAAATTGCTGAACTGAATAAATAGTACTATTAGTATTGTTAAAACAAAGGTTGATACTATTAAGGCTTCAGCTAATAAGAATCCTTTTTCATTTTTCATGTTTTATCCTCTTTTCTATTTAGTCTTTAAGCATTTTTTTAAGTTCGTCTAAGGCACACTGGGCATCTTCACAATTTAGTCCGGTTTTTTTGTTATCATAAGAGAGATCTACAGCTCTTAAGACAATTCGAACATTATATGAACTACTTGTTTGGTTAGTACCATCAGTTACATTGGCAACAATAGTACCATGATAGTCAAATGGAACATTAACGGTTTTAGAGGTTACATTTACTTTTTGACCATTATCTTTAGTATATGTACAAGTTAGATTACTTCCACAGCCATCTGGATAAGTAATTGTTACAGTAATTGGGTAAATACCAGATTGTTTAAAGGTTGGAGTACCTATTGAAGATGTGGTTACTGATTTAACGGCTGTAACAACTTTACCTGTTTCTGAAGTTACTCTAACGACAATATTATAAGTTGTGCCTTGAGTTAAGTTATTAAAGGTATGAGTAGTATTATTACCTACTTCCCAAGTTTTTCCGCCATCTTTTGAGTATTCATATTTGGTTATTTTACTACTAGAAGTTACGTTAGCAACTACGTTAATTTTACTTGTTGTATTAGTGGTTGAAATAGTTAATGATAAATTATCGGCATGAGCTTTAGCAGTTAGGGTTACATTATTTGTAACTGTATATGTATTATTTGGATTACCTACTTTTGTATTTCCGTTATACCAACCATCGGTGATATATCCTGAATTTGGGGTGATGCTTGGTAAGGTTACTGTACAGCTATCATTACCAGCAGCAACGGTACAGCTTTTTGAAGTACTGCCAATTGAAGCAATGCCTGTTCCTTTAGCAAAATTAACTGTTAGAGTTTTATTTTGAATAGTAATACTATTACCACTACCATCAGAATTTGATGAGACATTGTCAGCTTTATCTTTTACCCAAACATAGTAAGTCCCTGGGCTTTTAGTAACAGTGATATTACCTTCTTGTCCAGCTGGTATATTAGTGGTGACCCAGCCAGTTGCATTAGCTGCAGGTTTGGTATTAGAAGTACTGATATAGTAACCAACAATACCACTGACATTATCTTTAGCTTTAATACTTATTTTAGAGTTTCTTTCAACAGACAAGCTATTAATAGTTGGATTTTCATTATCAATATTTATGATATTAGTACTATTGGTAATGACAGTAGCTCCAGTAACTCTAGCTTGTAATGTAGATATTTTTTTGAATACAGGTAATTCAAAATTACCAGCTTTAGCAGTTTGCCAACTGCCATTATCTATTTTATATTGATATGTATATCCACTACCCATATTAGGATATTTGATAATTACTTTTCTTTCATGAACCCATTTGTTATTATTTGGATTGATTATGAAATCTATTTTATGAATGGTAGATGACGCATCACATTCATCACTTTCCATGATTTGGTGAGTAATATTTCCTTGGTTATCAATAGTGACGAAAATGGTTTTATCGGAAATATCATCACCAGTTTCAACATCAATAACTGGTCCAACAAGTTTACCATCATCAATTAAGTCTTGAATTGGAATACAGTAACTACCGGCTTTATCAGTACTGATATTTTCACTGATATAGTCATCTACTGCATCAAAAATGATACTATCATTTACTTCGCCAGCTTTATTACCACTTTGTGCAATTCTATCAATAATAGTTGGCATTATTAATAATAAAAGTAGAGCAATAATGACTATTACTCCTAATATTTCTGCTAGAGTAAATCCTTTTTTATTCATTTTTTCTCACCTACGTTTATTAGATTTTCATATATTGTGTACTACAGTTTAGTATTGTCCTATAGTAATTATAAACTATTAATAGATGTAATGCAAGTACATTGATTAGTCAATTAGTAATAATATGTAAAAGGATTTGACAATTTACTACATTTTTAAAAGAATAGAACAAAATCTATTCTTTTAAAAGTTGTTCTAAAGGCTTAAGATTATATCCTTTAGATTTAATATAATTTAAAATAGCTGGTAATTCTCGTTTTAATGATTGGTTAATATCTAAGGAGATAATAGCACCTGGAAGGATAGTTTTTTTAAGATTTAAAAGGGGATTTTGTTTAATAATGATTTGGGGCATGATGGTAATAGAATTTTGAATTGTACAAATTTTTAATATTGATTTATTTGGTTTTTCAGTATAACAATAGTTATATATTTGATTTCCAATGTTAGTGATAATAGTTTTCATCCAAACAAAGTCGCTATCATTATAGTCTTCATTATTGCTTAAATTGCCAATTGTATGACCAGATTGGATTAGATTTATTATTTGGTTATGGTGTTTTTCGAGGTATTTGCTTTCTATAAAAAAAGTGGCTTTGACTTTATTTTGATTTAAAAGGTTTATAATATCGGTTATATTATCGTTTGGTTTTACTTTAAATAATAAGGTGACATCCATTTTAGTATTATTACCGTTGATAACATATTTATCTTTATTTTTATCTAATGTGTTTTGAACTTTTAATGGTTTATAGACTAATAGTTTATCATCAAAATAACCGATTTTACTCATAGCTTCATAACTTTTTTGGGTATCGACTTCTTTACCATTGATACCTGGTATAATGGTATTTTCTTTGATGATTGGTTCCATTGCGTTTTCTTTATAGCCGTCTTTTTTACTTTTTATTTCAGTTAATAAGGTATCACTTAGCTTGGCAGTAGTACCAACTTTTTCGGTATAGATGAAGCTACCAATCATTAAGGTTAAAAGTCCAATGGTTTGAAAAAATTTTTTCATACTCTCACCTATGAAATTATATGAGTTTATTTTAGGAGTATGCGCTTTTCACTTTTTATTTTAAATGTCATATTATATGATGAAAGGGGTTACTATATATGAATGGACAATATTATAGTTATAGTATGAACAGACGACCAATGAGACCTGGTCCAGGTGGTCCTAGACCACCAATGAATAATCAAGGAGGATTTTTAGGACCTTTCATTTTAGGGGGAATTACCGGAGGACTTATTTCACCTTTATTTTGGGGAAATAACCGTCCTATATATTATCCTTACTATCCACCTTATGGTTATTATCCATATTATCGATAAGTAAAAAGCCTCTAGTTGGAGGCTTTTTCAATATATTTTTTACTGGTTTCATCTAGTTCTTGAATTAATGATTGGATTTCTGCTTCTGTTTTTAATCTAGTTCCACTGGCATAGATATGACCACCACCACCATGATGGGCAGCGACTTCATTAATGATAGGTCCTCTAGAGCGAATAGAGATTCGAAAAGAGCCTAGTTCTTTATCTTCGGTAGCGGTAACCCAAACAAGCATTTCATTTATGTGGTTAAAACTATTAATCATATTTCCCGGTGTAGCAGCATCGACATTATATTTTTTTAAAGTTTCATCGTGAATGATTAAATATCCGACTTTATTATCGGTAATTTGATAGTTTTGAGCCATATAGCCTTGGAATTTAATTTCTTTATAAGGTCTTAGATACAGTTCATTATATATTTTAGTTATATCAATATTAGTGGTTTGCAGAAGTTTACTGGCAATGGCAAAGGTTTTAGAATTAGTATATGAAAACATAAATCTATTAGTATCAGCAATGAGACCTATATATAGTTTTTCAGCAGCAGTTGTAGTTATTTTCATGCCAGTTTTAAAGGCGAGTTCTAGAATCATTTGCGATGCACTAGATGCAGTATCGTCAATCCATTCTATCTGACACATGGTTTCAACGTATGGATGATGATCAATTTTAATAGAGTTAGATATTTTTCTAGGATCTAGACCATCTACTCTTTTATGATCTGGTGTGTCAGTAACTATTAGCAAAGGATTATTTAGGTTTTCTGGAAGTTTATCCAATTGTCCGATGTATTTAAATTTAGAGGCAGGACTACCAATGGCATAGACTTTTTTATCTGGAAAGTTATCATTGATGATTTGTTTTAGTCCAAGTGAACTACCTAAAGCATCAGGGTCTGGTCCCACATGTCTTGCGATAATAATGGTATCAGCTTTTTTTATTTTTTTATAAATTTGTTTATAGATACTGGATTTAAATAAATTCATTTTAGATCACGCTTTCTTTCATATACGATTATAACATATTTTGAATTTTTTCCAAACTTCTTTTTTACTTGATATTACTGAGAAAAGTATTGACTTTATGATGATTTACATATATAATTAATGTCAGCGTGTTAAGCAGCGTTATTTTGAGATTTATAATGTGGATATTCCCTATAGGGGTTACTTGTTTGGCTGCGAAATTAAGTATTGATATACTCCACCCTATAAATTCGGCAAAATAACCTTTCGCGCTACAGTGGAAGGAGGAAAAAATATGTCAAGATATCTTGGACCAACTTATAAAAAGTCTAGACGTTTTGGTTTTTCTATTTTAGAAAATGGAAAAGAGCTTGCTAAAAGACCTTATGCACCTGGTGAACACGGACAAGACCGCAGACGTAAGTTATCTAACTATGGTATTCAATTACAAGAAAAACAAAAAGTAAAATTCATGTATGGAATTAGTGAAAAACAAATGAAGAAGGCTTTTGAAAAAGCTGTTAAGATGAACGGTGTCAATGGTGAGAATTTACTTAAATTATTAGAAAGTCGTTTGGATAATTTAGTATATCGTATTGGCTTTTCTACTACAAGAAAAGGTGCGAGACAATTAGTTAATCACGGACACGTTACAGTTAATGGCAAGAGAGTTGATATTCCATCTTATCAAGTTAAACCTGGTGATGTTATCAGTTTAATGGATAATGATAAAGAAATGGCGATTGTTAAATCTTCTTTAGAGGCTTTACACAACCGCGTAGAGTTTATTTCTTATGATGATAAGAAGATGGAAGCTATATATGTTAGATACCCAGAACGTAGTGAGCTTAGTGCGGATATTGATGAAGCATTAATTATCGAATACTACAACAGAAATTAGAGAACCTTGGTTCTCTTTTTTTGTATGTAAAAACGTTAGATTTGCTCTAACGTATAGTTCCAATAAAATATTTCTTTTTACCTCTTCTTAAAACAAGTATTTCATTTTCGATAGCTATTTGATTTGTTACTAGATAGTTTTCATCTTGAATTTTTTCTTCATTGATTGTAATACTACCCGCATTGACTAGTTCTCTAGCTTCTCTTTTACTAGAGGCTATTTTATTATTAACTAACATATCAATAATATTAATATTATTATTGGTTTCAAAGGTTGGAACACCTTTAAAGACGTCTTGAATTTCTTCTTTGGTTAGATTTTTAACATGACCGCTGAATAGAGCTTCACTCATTTCTTTAGCTTTGGTGGCTTCTTTTTCACCATGTAAGAAAGTAACTATTTCTTTAGCTAAAGTTTTTTGGGCTATTCTAGTTTCAGGGTGTTCATTTTGTTTTGTTTCAATTGCTTCAATTTCTTCTTTGGATAAGAAAGTAAATATTTTTAAATAGTCAATGACTTTTTCATCATCACTATTTAATAGATATTGATATATTTCGTAACTTGATGTTTTATTTTTATCAAGCCATAAGGCATTGCCTTCGGTTTTACCAAATTTTTTACCGTTTTTATCGGTGACAAGTGGCATAGTAAAACCATATACTTCATCACCGGTCTTTTTTCTAATTAAATCGATTCCAGCCGTGATGTTACCCCATTGGTCAGAACCGGCACACTGCATATTACAGTTTTTGTGCTGATGAAGATATAAAAAGTCCATAGCTTGCATAATCATATATGAAAATTCAGTATAAGTAATACCTGTATCTAATCTTCTTCTGATAATGTCTTTATCTAGCATGTAATTAATATTAAAGTATTTTCCATAATCTCTTAAAAAGTCAATAAAGTTGATGTCTTTAGACCAATCATAATTATTGACAACTTCAAATCCAAATAAGTCTTCAACTTGTTTTTTTAAGCATTGGAAGTTATGTTCTATGACTTCGACTGGTTGCATTTGTCTTTCTTCTGTCGGTCTTGGATCCCCTATTCTACCGGTCGCGCCACCAATTAATAAAATAGGATGATGCCCAGCTTTTTCTAATCTTTTACTGATTAGAAAAGTGGATAGATGTCCTAAATGGAGGCTATCGGCAGTGGGATCTGTACCAATATAAAAAGTTAATCCACCATTATTTAATTTCTCTGCTAAATCATTCCCCGCTTCATCTTTAATTAATCCGCGCCATTTTAATTCGTCATACAGTTTCATTATTTTTCCTCCTTACAATGGTCACATTTTTGTTCACAGTTCATATTGGTAACAATGTCAACGCTATGGCTTGTGCCTATTCTAGTGGCTCCAGCTTCAATTAATTCATTCATTTGTTTAAATGTTTTAATGCCACCACTAGCTTTAATTTCTAGAATGTCATTTTTATGTTTATTTATTAGTTTAACATCATCAACAGTTACTCCACGGCTTCCAAAACCAGTGTTAGTTTTAATGAAATTGACAAATGTTTCATTACATATTTCAGTCATTTTGATTATTTCTTCTTTAGTTAATAGTGAGGTTTCGATAATGACTTTTAAGGTTTTACCATCAATTTGGTCTCTTACTTCTTCAATTTCAGATTTAACATAATCATAATCTTTATCTTTTAAAGCGCCAACGTTGATGACCATATCGATTTCATCAGCGCCATTTTCAGTGGCTTCAATAGCTTCATATGATTTAACTTTTGGAGTATTCATGCCAAGAGGAAAGCCAACAACAGTACATACACCGATATTAGTATCTTTAAGTAGGTCTTTAGCTAGTGGTACATAATAAGGATGAACGCAAACTGTTTCAAAACCATATTCTATAGCTTCTCTACATAGTTTAGCAATATCTTCTTCTTTGGCATCCATTTTTAAGTTAGTGTGATCAATGTATTTTCCTATTTCCATATTTTAATCCTCCTTTTTAATTAAAAAGATACTATGAATTATAAGGACGAGTTATTCCCGCGGTACCACCTTATTTCATAGTATCTATGCTTCTTTGCCCTATAACGGTGACTAACCGATTTGACTATAAATAATGTAATTCATTATTTAACCTTGATTAGTTTGCATCTACCACTAATTTTCTTTTTGCCAGTTAAATAATTACTGTGTTATTTGTTTGCATCAATTAATAAGACTATAACATATTTAAAAATATTCGTCAATGTTTTATTAAAGTTTTTGATTTAGAATTATTAATAAAAGTAGCAATATTAGTATCTGATGAGAAGTTTTGAATGTAGGCATTAATGGTTGCACTTTCCACATTTTCATGGTTAAAGATTTGATTTTCTCTTTTTACTTTTTGATTATGTGAAAGATTAGAATTTAAAGGTGTGCCAAGTATTTTGGCTATTAAATTAATAACATTTATATCAATGGAATTTGGTTTAATATCGACAAAATCTGCGATTGTTGTATAAGAATAACGTGTTAACATTTCGGTTAATAATATTTTGATGTCAGGAGTAATTGGCGTGTTATACAACTGTTCATACATAAAAGTTAGGTATTTGACGGTTTGAAGAGGGTCAGTATATCTAAGATGGGCAATTTTAGATGGATTATATTTTTTATGATGGCATTTAGAGATGAATTTTTGGTATTCTTCAAAACTAAATTTTAGTAAGTCTTTTTGTAATTTATCATTTATTTGAATTTCATTTATATAGTTTAATCCTTTACTAGTTAAATTTTGTTTTATAATATCTAATTCTTTATTCTTAAAAATATGCGTATACAATAGTTCTGGATAAGAGGTCATTACTAAGTGTCCTAATTTGGTTATCTTGATTTTTTTTAGTTTAAATATGATTTCAGGATTATTTATTATAGTGATTATATTTTTATTTAAGTCAATCATTTTATAACAATATTAACCAAACGTCCTGGTATTGTAATTATTTTTACGATGGTTTTATTATCAATAAATTTTTGAACATTTGGATTTTCCTTAGCTAATTTTTCCATGTCATCTTTAGTTATATTGACATCGACAACTGTTTTTCCTCTTACTTTACCATTTACTTGGAAGACTAATTCATAAGTTTCATCTTTGGTTTTTTCTTCATCATACGTAGGCCATGGTGATTCGCATAGTGGATTACCTAGATTATATTTTTTATTAATTTCTTCGGTGATATGAGGAGCAAATGGATTTAGTAAGTGAAGTAAAGTTCTTAGGTCAGATTTAGTAATAGTTTCCATATCATCATATTCATTTAGGAGAATCATTAAAGCAGATATAGCGGTATTAAATTTCATTGTTTTAATATCATTAGTAACTTTTTTTATGGTTTTATGAACAGATGATTCTTTAGTATATCCAGGTTTATCGTTTAGTTTATCGCCTATTTTCCAAACTCGATCTAGGAATCTTTTACATCCTTTAAGACTATTGGTAGACCAAGCAGCATCTTTTTCATAATCGCCAATGAACATTTCATATAGTCTTAAGGCATCGGCTCCATATTGCTCAATCATGTCATGAGGATTTATAACATTGCCTTTAGATTTACTCATTTTTTCTCCATCTGGTCCTAAAATCATGCCATGTGATGTTCTAATATCAATAGGTTCTTTATTAGGAACTAAACCGATATTATATAAGAATTGGTTCCAGAATCTAGCATAAAGTAAGTGTCTAGCGGTGTGTTCCATACCACCATCATACCAATCTACTCTACCCCAATAATTTAGGGCTTCTTTTGAGACAAATTCTTTATCATTATGAGGATCCATATATCTTAAGAAATACCATGAAGATCCAGCCCAATTAGGCATTGTATCAGTTTCTCTTTTGGCTTTACCACCGCATTTTGGACAAGTGGTATTAACCCAATCAGCAATATTAGCAAGAGGACTTTCACCATCGTCAGTTGGTTCGTAGTTGGCTACATCTGGAAGTCTAACTGGAAGTTCTTCTTCTGGGACTGGTTGCCAGCCACATTTTTCACAATAAACAAGTGGTATTGGTTCTCCCCAAAATCTTTGTCTTGAGAAAACCCAGTCTTGGAGACGGTAATTTGTTTTACGGTTACCGATTTTGCGTTTAGTGATTTCATCGATTATTTTTTGAATAGCTTCCTGTTTGTTATCTAATCCATTTAAGAAATCAGAATTGATATATTTACCGTCTTTTGTATAAGGTAATGGTGTTCCTTCGATGACTGGAATGATTTCAATATTAAATTTATTAGCAAATTCATCATCACGTTCATCATGGGCGGGTACTGCCATAATGGCACCAGTACCATAATTCATCATAACGTAATCGGCAATCCAAATTTGGATGTCTTTATGGGTGAATGGGTTAATAGCAACAATTCCTTCTATTTTAACACCAGTTTTTTCTTTAGCAAGTTCAGTTCTTTCAAATTCGGTTTTAGTTTTAGCAAATTCTTGATATTTTTTTATTTCATCCATATTGGTTATTTTATGTTTTAGTTTTTCGATAATTGGATGCTCAGGGGCAATAACCATAAAAGTGGCACCAAATATAGTATCTGGTCTAGTGGTATAGACTTTGATTTTAGAATTTTCATCTTTGATTTCAAAATCAATTTCAGCGCCTTCTGATTTACCTATCCAATTGATTTGACCTAGTTTTACTCTTTTACTAAAATGAGTATTATCTAGTCCTTGGATTAAATCTTCGGCATAGTCACTCATTTTTAGCATCCACTGCTCTTTTTCTTTTTGAACAACTTTAGTTCCACATCTTTCACAAACGCCACCAGCAGAGTCTTCATTTGAAAGTCCGGTTTTACATTTTGGACACCAGTTAATGTTTTTCTTAGCTTTATATGCCATGCCATGTTTATAGAACTGTAAGAATTGCCACTGTGTCCATTTATAGTATTCTGGGTCAGTGGTAGCAAATTCTCTATTCCAATCAAATGAGATACCTAATTCTTTTATTTGCTTTTTAAAGGTTTTGATGTTTTCTTTGACGGCATCTTTGGGATGAATATGGTTTTTAATGGCATACTGTTCGGCAGGAGAACCAAAAGCATCCCAACCCATTGGGAATAATACATTATAGCCTTCCATTCGTTTTTCTCTAGCAACAGTATCTAAAGCAGTATAACTTCTAGCATGTCCAACATGAAGTCCAGCACCAGATGGATATGGGAATTCAACTAATAGATAATATTTTTCTTTATCACTACCATTTTGAGCAGCAAAAGTTTGATGTTTATCCCAATAATCTTGCCAATATTTTTCTATTTTTTTAAAATCATACATATTATTTTCCTTCTTTCTTTTTGTAATGAGTTCCAAGTAGTTTATACATTAAAAGCATGAATGGAACCAATATGACAAAAGCAACTAGTAATTTTAAAATTAAATTGTCAAATATTTCAATTACGGTACAAGTAGTAGCAATAATAAAAGCATTGGTTATAGCTAAAGATTGTGCAAAATTTTTTAAATTTATTTTTTCAGGATTAATATTATAGGCTTTTTGAAAATATTCTAGTTGTTTACTAGTTTTAAATTTTTTAAATCCTTTTTTTCGATAAATGACTACTAAACTATAACACAGATAAACGACAACAAAACAAAATAAAAATGTAATTAAATAATTCATATTTTCCCCTCCTATTAACATAAAAAAGCATTATAAATATAAGGACGTATTGAACGTGGTACCACCTTATTTTATAATACTTTGATTATCTTGAATGCGATAACGGGCATAACGTCTTATACTTATCATATAAGCAGCTCCTAAGTAAGTTCATAATCTTTGTTAGAAAGTTTACACCAACCACTTTCTCTCTAGATAACAGTTGATTATTACTGCTCTTATTCCGTGCTTTTAACTTTAAATATTATAATATATTTTTGTGTTTTATTCAATATTGAATTTTTGTTTTTTTAATCGTCACTACGACTAATGCCAAAGATTTGAAGTAATCTAATAAATAGGTTAATAAAATCTAAATATAGAGTTAAAGCACCATAAATGGCTAGATTATCTTCTGGTATTAAGCTAAGAGAATTTAATCTTTTAATTTGCTGGACATCATAGGCAGTATAGGCAACGAAAATGGCTATTGCTATGATTGAAATAATTAAATCAAAGGTTGAGTTAGTTATAAATATATTGATTATTGAACAAATTAATATTGCTATTAATCCTATAAATAGATATGGTCCTACTTTGGTAAAGTCAGTTTTAGTAGTAGCGCCTATAAGAGCAAAGACAGCAAATATGATTGCAGCAAGTAAGAAAACATACATTATTGAACCTAAATCATAGGTTATAAATATAGATGAAAATGTAAGACCACTGACTGCAGAATATATTATAAAGCTGACTATAGCTGTGGCTGGTTTCATGGTGGCTACTTTTGCAGATAGGAAAATTACTAAACCTAATTCAATAAGAATAATTATTAGTAAAGACCATCCACCAAATATTTTTAGCATAGTTTCTGGATGAAGTGCTACATAATATCCTGTGAAAAATGTTACTAATAAACCAATAAACATCCAACCAAAAATTTTTGGCATTATTTTATTTGTCATTAAATTCCTCCTTTGTATAAGTATATCATTTTTAAAGATTTTTATAAAGTTGTTTGAACAAAATATATTTAAAAGAATAAAAATTAAAAGAAAAAAGAGATTTTTATTTCTCTTTATGAAATTGTATATGGATCTGA
>CALVRX010000042.1 GCA_944358815.1 uncultured Bacilli bacterium
TTATGTTAAGTTCAAACTGTAAAAGTTCGAACAGAAATGTCACTGGAGCAAGTGACCGGAATCGAACCGGCATCTTAGCCTTGGCAAGGCCATATACTAACCGTTGTACTACACCTGCGTCTTTTTAATTATATAATATTTTATTTTGATTGTAAAGAAAATATTTGAAAAAATGAAAAAAACTAGTGTTATTTACTAGCTTTAAGACTTTTTTTGAATATTTGTCTAAAGATAAATCTAACTGCTGGACCAGCATAAAATAGTTGCCAAAACAAAGCCATTGGAAAACTTAAAGTCCAAGTTTGAATCCAGTTTACAAATAAGTTTTCCCAGTCTTTAAATTCAAAGAATATATTGGCTACTAAAGTCATGATTGGACACATAAAAGCAACAGTTAGACAAGATATCATTAATGTTATAAAAATAGGTTGTGTTTGTTTTGCATCCAATACTTTAAAGGTAATTATTTTAACTATTTTTCCAACAAAGAAAAATTCAATTAAAAAAGCGATTAGACAGGTTAATGGAAGGGCTTTTAAAGCGGTTAGAAATACTTCATAAGAAAGACCTCCATCATTTATAGCAATATTATAAGTAACCATAGCAAACACCATAAAAATAACCATGATTATTCCAAAAATGACATCTTGAAATTTGGTTTGTGGCATAATAAAACTCCTTTCATTTTTAAAAGAAGATTGTGTTTGTTCGTTAATCATTATTAAATGTACGTTTCCAATTTTACCAATTTCTTCACTGCGTTTGTAATTATAGCACATTTTTTTATTTTGTGTAAGTAAAAATGAATAATTTACATAATTATCTATCCATGATAAAATTAGTTATAGAGGGACAATATGGAAAAATTAAAGGGATTATCAGAAGAAGAAGTTTTAAAATTAAAAGAGCGAGGTCTTGTTAATTATAAATCTGATGTTAAAACTAAATCAATTGGACAAATTATTACAGGTAATTTCTTTACATTGTTTAATTTTTTAAATTTTGGTTTAGCTTTAGCTATTTTTCTCGTGGGTTCTTATAAAAATTTACTTTTTTTAGGAGTTGTTTTTTGTAATACTTTAATTAGTACTATTCAAGAGATTAGAAGTAAAAGAATTATCGATAAACTTTCTTTACTGAATGAGAGTAAGGCGACAGTTATTAGAGATGGTATTGAAAAACAAATTGGTATTTATGATATTGTGTTAGGAGATATTATAAAACTTCGTGCTGGTAATCAAATAGTGGCTGACAGTAAAATTATTTCAGGCGAAATTTTAGTTAATGAGTCACTTATTACTGGAGAGTCGGAGTCGGTTACAAAAAATAAAGGAATGGATATTTTATCTGGTAGTTTTGTAGTGAGTGGTAATGCTTTAGCTGAGGTTGTTCATGTTGGTAGTGATAATTATACAGCTAAAATATCAGCAGAGGCAAAATACATAAAAAAAATTAATTCAGAAATTTTAAATTTTATTAATAGAATTATCAAGTATATATCTATAGCAATAGTTCCTATTGGTGTTTTATTATTTGTTGGACAGATGGATTCTGGAGCTTTTGGTGATACGGTAGTTCATGTAGTTGCGGCTTTGATTGGTATGATACCTGAAGGTTTGGTATTGCTTACTAGTACAGTATTAGCGATTAGTGTTATTAGATTGGCTAAGTATAATGTACTTGTTCAAGAACTTTACTGTATTGAAACGTTAGCACGAGTTGACACTATTTGTTTGGATAAAACAGGTACTATTACTAAAGGTGAGATGGAAGTATCTAAAATAGTGCCTATAAATGGCTGTAGTATGAATGAAATAGTTGATGCACTTAGTATGATGAGTTATCATATGGATAATGATAATCAAACTATGGAAGCGATTAGCAAAAAGTATGCCCGGAGAAATGATCATAAAGTAATTGAAATTGTGCCTTTTTCTTCTCAGGCAAAATGGTCTGGTATTAGTTTTGAAGATGTTAGTTATGTACTTGGAGCACCGGAAATTATACTTAAAGATACTTCAAAAATAGATAGAGAACTTAGTAGATATGTTAATAGTAATAGAGTGGTTCTTTTAGGTAAGGTTTATCATAAGTTAAATAAGATGTTGCCTTCTGATTTGGTGCCTATGGGTTTAGTGATTATAAATGACAAAATTAGATTGGAGGCTCGGGCAACTTTAGAGTATTTTAAAGAACAAGGAGTGGATATTAAACTTATTTCTGGTGATAATCCAAAAACGGTGGCTGGTGTTGCGGAAAAGGTTGGTCTTTTAAATGTTAAATATATTGATATGAGTCAATGTGATAGACCAGTTATTGAGATAGCAGATAAATATAATGTTTTTGGTAGGGTAAAACCATCGCAAAAAAAAGAAATTATTGAGGCTTTAAAAGCGTTAGGACATACAGTGGCTATGACTGGTGATGGGGTAAATGATGTATTAGCTCTTAAAGAGGCTGATTGTAGTGTAGCTATGAATAGTGGTAGTGATGCAGCACGTAATGTATCACAATTGGTGCTTCTAGATTCTAATTTTGCTTCGATGCCTAAGGTAGTAGCTGAAGGGAGGAGAAGTATTAACAATATTCAAAGATCATCATCTTTATTTCTTTGCAAAACTACTTATGCAACTTTATTAGCTATCTTATTTGTATTTTTACCAATTAGTTATCCTTTTGAACCAATTCAACTTACGTTAACTAGTGTAGCAACGATTGGTATTCCTTCATTTATTTTGGCTCTTGAGCCTAATAATGAAAGATTAAATGGTAAATTTATTATGAATGTATTAAAGAGGGCGGTTCCTACAGCACTTACAATAGTTACTAATGTATTAATTATAGTGCTTTTACCTAATATTATAAGGCTTACTGAAGATGAGGTTTCAACGCTTTGTGTGATTTTAACTGGGTTAACTGGTTTTATGCTTTTGTATAGGATATGTTTGCCTTTTAATAAATTAAGAAGATGTTTATTTGTATTTTTATTTGTGATGTTTGGTTTAGAAGTGATATTTTTGAGAAATTTATTTTCACTTACGATTTTAACACCAAAACTTTTGATTTTGATTTTAGCTTTGTGTTTGCTGGCGATTGTTTTGTTTAATATGTTTACTGATTTATTTTATAAAATTTTTAAAAAGTTTGAACATTGAAAAAGCCTTAATTTATGGGCTTTTTTCTTTATTATTGTGTGTAAATTATTGACACTATGTGTAAACTGGTTGTATAATGTTATTAATAATAGAGCGGGTGATTAGATGAATAATGAAAATGGTTCAGAAAATTTAATAAATCAAATCCGTGAAATAACACGTGATCATATAGATTGGATTAAGACACAACTGGTAAAACCAAATAATTTTATGGTTGCTAAAGGGCGTGAGGTTTGGATAGATGTTCCAAATAGTAAATTAAAAAATATTGTAACTATTCCAGGTAAAGGAGATCCAAGTTATCGTAAGGCGTGGATAAAAGTTTACAATTTAGCAGTGGATTATTTGGAAGGTAGTTTGAGTTATGCTTGTATGAAAGGTGATTTGGATTATCGGACAATAAATTGGCCAAGTTTTAATCCAGATAATGCAGATTATGTACGTTATTTAGAGCTAATTTTAGATAAATATAAGTTACTTTTAGAACAAAGACGAAAAAAAGAGATGGCAAAGCCTAAAATTGTTATAAATAAACGTAGTGTAATGCTTAGTCCTATTAGTAATAAAATAATTGACAATTTGCACAAGAAAGAGGAACCAAAAGTTCATGAAGTACCAGATGAAAAAATTTACGAGAATGCAACTGAAAATAATAGTGTAGAACAAGTTGGTGAACAAACTGTTACTGATAATAATATAAATGATGCAGTGCATTTTGAGTTTAAAGCTCAGAAAATTTTAGATGGTGATAAGCTAGGACAAAGAGATTTTCGTGACTTGCATGAAAGAAATGTAAATTTAGTTATACTTCCTTGTCAAAATGTAGATAATATAAAAGAGGAAAAGATTTTTTTAGAAAATATGCGATTATGTAATGACGAAGGTGTTAAGACGGGTGCGATGATATATGGTATGGCAACTGATGAACACGAAGCAGTATATGAATTGAAAAAAATTTTTAAGTTATTAGATCAATGTGGATCTAATTTTACTAGATATATTATTTATGAAATTAATGATGATTTTGTTAAGAAAAATAAGGATAGTGAAATGAAATTACTTAGTCTTATTAATTCTTATACTATTGTTGCAGAGGGACTAGCCAAAGAAAAATTCTTGCCAATGATTTCAATGAATGTAACTAGTAAAAAAATATTAAGTGATATTTATGAAAGATATAATTTGGATAATAAATTCGAAATAGTTTATGTGACTTTGGTTCGTGAATTGGAAGAATTAGCTAAAGGTGATTCAACTATTTTAATGGATCCACAATATGATTATGATTTATTAACAGTTAGAGATACAAAATTTAGATATGGAGAAATGCTTCAGGAATTGATAAGTCCTCAGGTTAAAAATACAACTTTAGCCAATGCTGCTTAGTTGTATTTTTCCATTAAAAGGGAGGTTAGAAAAATGCTTAAATTAAAATCGATAAAAAAAGATTATAAGACTGGTGATTTTGTTCAGCACGCTTTAAGAGGAATTAGTTTATCGTTTAGAGAAAATGAGTTTGTAACTATTCTCGGCCCAAGTGGCAGTGGTAAAACCACTTTATTAAATATTATTGGAGGACTTGATAGATATAGTTCTGGTGATTTATTGATAGATGGTAAGTCTACTAAAAAGTTTAAAGATAAAGACTGGGATGCTTATCGTAATCATGCAATTGGTTTTGTGTTTCAAAGTTATAATTTAATTGGTCATATTTCTGTTTTAGAAAATGTAGAGATGGGTATGACTTTGAGTGGAGAAGGTGCAAAATCTCGAAGAGAAAAAGCATTGAGTTTATTAGAAAAAGTGGGATTGAAAGATCATGCACATAAAAAGCCTAATCAATTATCTGGTGGTCAGATGCAGAGAGTTGCAATTGCGAGGGCTTTGGCTAATGATCCAAAAATTATTTTAGCTGATGAACCTACAGGAGCTTTAGATAGTAAGACTAGTAAGCAAATTATGGAACTTATTAAGGAAATTTCTAAAGATAAATTGGTTATTATGGTAACGCATAATAGAGAACTTGCTGAAAGTTATGCAACAAGAATTGTTGAGATGAAGGATGGAGAATTATTAAGTGATAGCAAGCCATATGAAGCAAATGATAATGTTGGTAGTTTAAATATTAGTAAAACGGCAATGAGTTTTTTAACTGCGTTAAAACTTTCTTTTGGAAATATTAAAACTAAAAAAGGAAGAACTTTTTTAACAGCATTTGCTTCTTCAATTGGTATTATTGGGATAGCTTTAATACTTTCTTTGTCTAATGGATTTAATATTGAGGTAGAAAATTTTGAGCAAGATTCATTGTCACAGTCGCCAATTATGATTACTAATCAAACTGTTCAAATGGATGAGGAGACATTAAATGAATTAACTGGTAGTGGCACTTTAAAAAAATATCCAAAGGCTAATGAAGTTTATGCTCAAAGTGATTTAACTGATACAATTGTTCATAATAATAAGATTACATCAGATTTTGTTAATTATTTGGATAAGATGGATATGAGTAATATTTCTGGAATATCTTATATTAAAGGTACTAATATTAATTTAATTAGTAAAAATGGTAATGATTATAAATTAGTTACCAATGGTAGTATGGCTGGTACAGGTGGTATGACTTTTGGTATGTTACCTTTCAATCCAAATAATGATGAAGGTTTGATTGATAAAAATTATGATGTTTTGGCTGGTCAAGTGAGTGATGTTCCTGGATTAATTTTGATGGTTAATAGTCGGAATCAAATTAGCGCTTCGACTTTAGAAAGTTTAGGCTTTGATTCTGAGGTTAGTTTTGATGATATTTTGAATAAAGAATTAAAGATAGCTATTAATGATGATTATTATCGTAAAGTAGGTAATAATTTTATGCCTTCAACTGATTTGAAAGAAGTTTATAATAGTGATAATAGTATTACGGTTAAGATTTTAGCTATTGTTCGTGGAAAAGAAGACAAAGAACTTATTACAAGTGGTAGTGGTTTATATACTACTTCAGCTTTAATTGATGAGGTTATTAGTAAGAATAAAGATTCAGAAATTGTGAAAGCTCAGGAGAATGTATCTTATAATGTGCTTACTCATCAAAATTTTAACGATACAACTACTAAAGATTCTATTTTAGGATATTTAGGAGCAGATGTACTTCCTTCAGCCATTTATATTTATCCAAAGGATTTTGAAACTAAGGATAATATAATTAATTATTTAGATAAATATAATGAAGGTAAAGATGAAGAAGATGTAATTCAATATACCGATATGGCAGAGATGATTTCAACACTTTCTGGTAATATAATGGATGCAATTACAATTGTTTTAGTAGCTTTTTCATCAATTTCATTAGTGGTGTCATCAATTATGATTGGAATTATTACATATATTTCTGTTTTAGAGCGTACTAAAGAAATTGGAATTTTAAGAGCACTTGGTGCTAGAAAAAAAGATATTACACGAGTATTTAATGCAGAAACATTTATTATAGGTATTTTTTCTGGATTACTTGGAGTTATTTTGGCTTATTTACTTACAATACCAACAAATAAAATTATCGAAGATTTATCAGGACTTGCTAATGTGGCAAAATTAAATCCTATTCATGCTTTGATTTTGATTATTATTAGTTTGACTTTGACAGTGATTGGCGGTTTTATTCCTGCTAAAATTGCTTCTAAAAAAGATCCTGTTGAAGCACTTAGAACGGAGTAGAAATACTTCGTTTTGTTTTAATATTAGTTAGTGTAAAGAGTTTTTGGGATAATTAATAAAATTCCGAAAACTCTTTTGATATGTAATTTTAAAAAGTATGACTAGAGAAAAATTGGATACCACTAGGAGTGTATAATTTATTTTGATATGAGT
>CALVRX010000043.1 GCA_944358815.1 uncultured Bacilli bacterium
CTAATTAGCTCAGTTGGTAGAGCAAACGGCTGTTAACCGTTGGGTCGTAGGTTCGAGTCCTACATTAGGCGCCATCTTTTTTTTGTATATAATTTTATGGAGGCGATATTATGCAGAAGTTTACTAAAGAAATGGTTGATGATTATGCAGATAAGTTATTAATTGGACTTACTCCAGAAGAAAACAAAATGGTTTTGGATGAGTTTGAAATAATTGATTCAAATATTGATATTATTAATCAGATTCCGAATATTGAAAAGGTTGAACCGATGACACATGCACTTGATGATTTTGTGTATGAACTTAGAGAAGACGTTCCAGAAGAATCTATTCCGATAGAAGATTTGCTAGCTAACTGTGATGATGCAACAGTTGATGGTGAAGTTGAAGTACCAAGGATGGTGGGATAATATGAGTTATATGGATAAAACGATAGAAGATTTGCATGAGGCTTTAGTTAAAGGTGAGGTAACTAGTAAAGAACTTATTAAAGAATCTTTAGAAAAATCACATAAGGTTCAAGATGAGTGTAATGCTTTTGTGACAATTATGGATGATGCTAAAGATGTGCCAGTTACTGATGAACTTTTATCTGGAATTCCTTATGGTATTAAGGATAATTATAGTACTAAAGGTATTTTAAGTACTGGATCATCTAATACGTTAAAAGATTATGTGCCTTTTTTCACAGCAACAGCTATAGAAAATTTGTCTAAAAAAGGTGCTGTACCAGTTAATAAGACGGTTTTGGATGAATTTGGTATGGGCGGAACTGGAACGACAGGTCATACAGGAGTTGTGACTAATCCTTGGGATCATACGAGAATGTGTGCTGGTTCATCAGCTGGTAGTGCGGCAGCGGTAGCGGCTGGGGTTTATCCTTATGCAACTGGTAGTGATACAGGAGATTCTATTAGGAAACCAGCAGCTTACTGTGGAATTGTCGGATATAAACCTACTTACGGCATGATATCGCGTTATGGCTTATTTCCATTTGCAAGTAGTTTAGATCATTGTGGTGCTTTAACTAGAAGTGTTAAAGATGCTGCAATTGTTGTCGATGGAATGAAAGGTATAGATAAATATGATATGACTTCATGGGATTCATCTAATATACATTTATATGATTCTATTGATGGCAAAGTTAAAGAAAAGAGGCTTTGTTATATAAAAGAACTTTGTGATATTAATATGTATCCAAATGCAGATGATGAGCTAAAAGCACATTTAGAGAATTTTATGAGGACAATAGAGAAGTGTAGGGAACTTGGAATGGAAGTTACTGAGGAGTCTGTCGATTCTACTTTACTTAATGCTATTCCATCAACTTATGTTGTTATATCATGTGCTGAGGCAACGAGTAATATGTCTAATTTAACAGGATTTATTTTTGGACCTAGAGCTGATGGTGATAAGTGGGAAAAAAAGAAGAAAAATTACAGAACTAAAGGTTTTTCACCGCTTATTAAGAGAAGATTTGTTATAGGTTCTTATGTTTTACAATCTCAAAATAAAGATAGATATTTCCACAATGCCCAAAGAGTTAGGAGACTTATTGTCGATAAGTGGAAAGAATTATTTAAAAAATATGATGCAGTTATTTTACCAGTGGGCACTGGTCCAGCTAAGAAATTAGAGGGTTCTAAAGATGCACTTGATAAAAATACGGCAGTGTTAGAAGATCATTTACAAATTGGTAATTTTGGTGGTTTTCCATCTATTACGATTCCAAACGGTTTTGTTTCTAATTTACCAGTTGGCGTTAATATTACTGGTAATTGCTTTGATGATATAAATGTTTTAAATATTGCCTATGCACTTGAGAGTTCGATGGAGTATAAAAATCAAATAGCGAGGGAGGTTAAATAATGGGATACAAAGTATTAATTGGTTTAGAGATGCACTGCGAAATCAGTAATACTAAAACTAAAGTATTTTCTTCTGCTCGCAATGGTTACAGTGAAAAAGCTAATACTAATGTAAGACCAGTTGATATGGCTTTTCCTGGGACACTTCCTGTAGTTAACAAAGAGGCGGTAAGACTTGCTTTAATGGCTAGTATGATTTTAAATTGCACGCAACCAGAGTATTTATATTTTGAGAGAAAAAATTATTATTATCCAGATTTGCCTAAGGGTTTTCAGATTACTCAAGAGACTAAACCAGCACCAATAGGTAGTTTTGGTTATTTGGATTATGAAGTTAATGGTGAGATGAAAAGAGTTAGAATTAATAATTTACATCTAGAGGAAGATGCAGCTTCATCTGATCATTATTCTTCTGGTTCTAGAATTAATTATAATAGAGCAGGCGTACCTTTACTTGAACTTGTTACTGAACCTGATTTTAGGTCAGCGGACGAGGCTGTGGCTTTTTTAGAGACGATGAGAAGTATTTATCAATATGCGGATATAAGTGAAGCTGATAGTAAGAAAGGTCAAGTTAGATGTGATGTCAATGTATCTATTATGGAAGATAATTTAGATGAAGAAGATCCTAAAAATTGGGGTACTAAGATTGAAATTAAGAATGTCAATAGTTTTGGTGGCGTTAGAGATGCGATTAACTATGAGATTCAAAGACAAATAGATTTAAAAGAAGACGGAAAATACGATGAGATGCCTCAGCAAACACGTAGATGGGATGAAGATTCTGGAACGACTATTTATATGCGAAGCAAGGTCGATGCGATAGATTATAAGTATTTTGTAGAGCCTAATATTCCAAAGTTTAAAATTTCTAAGGAGTGGCTTTCTGATATTAGAAAGAGCATTCCAAGGCTTGCTCACGAGAGAAAAGAAGAGTATATGAATAAATATGAAGTTTCAGAGTATGATGCGAATATTTTAGTTAAGGAAAAAGCTGTAGCTGAGTTTTTTGAAAAGACTATTAGTTTAGGAGCTAATCCTAAGAGTGCATCTAACTGGATTACAACTAATTTATTAGGTCAATTAAATAAGCTGGAATTAACTATTGATGAAGCGAAACTTACGCCAGAACATTTAGCGGAGTTAATTAAAATGGTTGAGGATAAAGAGATTTCTTCTCAGCAAGCTAAAGGAGTATTTACTGAAAGTTTAGAAACTGGAAAATCTCCTCACGATATTGCATCAGAAAAAGGTTTAAAACAGATAACTGACGAGGGTGAGATTGTTAAAGTGGCGAATGAAGTATTGGATGAACATCCTGATGTTATAGAGCAATATAAAAATGGAAAGACTAATATGGTAAACTATTTAGTCGGACAAGTTATGAAAAAAACTGGTGGTAAAGCTAATCCTAGTTTAGCTAGAGATGTTATGGCGAAAGAAATTGAAAAAAGGTGATTGAATGAATAAGTATAGAACACAGTATAATAATGAACTTTCGGAAGATAGTATTGGAAAAGAAATTCGTGCTTGCGGATTTGTCGAAAATATTCGTGACCATGGTGGTGTTATTTTTGTCGATGTTCGCGATGAGACTGGACTTTTACAAATTGTAAGTAATGACGACAGTATATTTAATGGTCTTACTAAGGAGTCTGCAGTTACTTTAAAAGGTACAGTGCGTATGAGAGATGAAGAGAATTTTAATCCTAAAATTAGTACTGGAACTATTGAAGTTTTAGTTAGTGAGTTTGAGGTTTTAGGTAAGGCTAAAAATGAACTTCCTTTTGAAATTATTACGTCAACTAATGTTAATGAAGAAGTAAGGTTAAAGTATCGTTATTTAGATTTAAGAAATCCAAAAGTTCATGAAAATATTTTATTTAGAAGTAAGGTTATTAAATATTTACGTGAGGTTATGGAAGAAAAGGGCTTTGTAGAGATACAAACTCCTATTTTGACGGCTTCATCTCCTGAGGGAGCACGTGATTATTTAGTACCATCACGAAAATATAAGGGTAAGTTTTATGCTTTGCCACAAGCACCGCAACAGTTTAAACAATTACTTATGGTGGCTGGTTTTGATAAATATTATCAGATAGCGCCTTGTTTTAGAGATGAGGATACTCGTGCTGATAGATCGCCTGGAGAGTTTTATCAATTAGATATGGAAATGGCTTTTGCGACAGCTGAGGATGTTTATGAGGTGGCTGAAGATGTAATGTATAAGACATTTACTAAGTTTTCTAATAAAAAGGTGTCACCTAAACCTTTTAGAAGAATTACTTATAAAGAGTCTATGTTTAAATATGGTACAGATAAACCAGATTTAAGAAATCCACTTGAGATTATCGATGTTACTGAGGTGTTTAAAAATACGACATTTAAACCATTTTCTGGTTCTATAGTTAGAGCAATTGCAGTAGATGATATTGCATCTAAGTCTAATTCTTGGTTTAACGAGCTTGTCGATTATGCAAAGAAAATTGGAATGCCAGGTATTGGTTATATTAGTGTTTTAGATGATATGTCATTTAAAGGACCAATCGATAAGTTTTTGACGGATGATGAAAGAAAGGCTTTAATTGAAAAAGCTAATTTGAAAAAGGGTTCAGTACTTTTCTTTATTGCGGATAAACATGAACTTACAGCAGCTACACAGGCTGGACTTATTAGAACAGCTTTAGGTGAGAGACTTAATTTAATAGATAATGATCTATTTGAGTTTTGTTTTATAGTTGATTTTCCAATGTATGAATACAGCGAAGAAGAGGGCAGATACGTTTTTACGCACAATCCATTTAGTATGCCACAAGGTGGAATGGATGCTTTAGTAAATCAAAAGACGGAAGATATTTTAGCTTATCAATACGACATTGTATGTAATGGAGTTGAGCTTTCTTCTGGAGCTGTTCGTAATCATGATGTTAAGATTATGGAAAAGGCTTTTGAAATTGCTGGATACACTAAAGAAGAGTTAGAGACAAGATTTAAATCACTTTATACGGCTTTTCATTATGGTGCTCCTCCACATGCAGGAATTGCACCTGGAATTGATAGAATGATTATGCTTTTAAAGGATGAGCCTAATATTCGTGAAGTTATTGCTTTTCCTTTAAATAGTAATGCACAAGATATGATGATGGGTGCTCCTTCAGAGGTTACAGAAAAACAGCTTAGAGAAATTCATATTAAAATTAGATAAAATTTAAAAAAGGTTTTTAGACCTTTTTTTATTAAAAATTTGCTTTGTAAAAGTAAAAATATAAAAAGTGGTATTTTTTTGGCTTCTTAGTTCATAATAATAATGAAAGGAGTAATTATATGAGCTGTAAGAACAAAAAAAATAAAAAGAATACAAATCACAATATGGATACACTTTTAGCTAAAACAGTGAAAAAAGAAGCTGCTGGTCCTAATAGTCAAAATAATAGACAAAAAGATATGTAAAAGCGCTATTTTGGGCTTTTTTTCTTTGCTTTTTACAAAAAAATTGTTATAATATTAGAAAATTATTGGAGGTGTTTTATGAGAGAAGATACAAGAAATTTTTTAGAAGATAGATTAATAGTTATTGATAATAAGATGATTAATAAAAAGGATAATGTAAGAGGTGGTTTATATATTTTTGGTGTGGGAATTTTAGGGGCTTTAAATGGAACTATTAGTGGTTCATTTAATGCTTATATTAGTGGGATGATTGTTGCAACAGGAGGTATTTTATTTCGAGCAATTAACAAAAGAGCTTTGGAAAAACTTAGTTGGGAAAAGTATTCAATTAAATATGCTTTACGTTATGATAATGTTATTGAGTATCATTCTAGTAATAAAGGTGGTAAACATTTTAAGAAATAATTGACATATGTGTTTATTTAGGGTAAAATTATAAACGTAGTCTTATTGGAGTAGTACTCAAGAGGCTGAAGAGGCGCCCCTGCTAAGGGTGTAGGTCGGGTAACCGGCGCGAGGGTTCAAATCCCTCCTGCTCCGCCATTTAGATTATTGTCTTACTTAATTAATTTAAGTAAGTTTTTTTATTGACTTTTTTAGAAAAAAATGTATTATGGTGTTAGTACAGAGAGGTGATTTGTTAAAACTAAAAAAAATTAATTTGTTTATATAAAAAAATTATAAATAATTATTTGACTAAATTGGTTAATAAAAATACTAAAAGTTATTTAAAAAAATGTTAGGCTTTAGTAAAAATATTATGTTTATAGAAAGGAATGAGTGATTTGTTATTAGAGTGTAAAGGTGTTTGTAAAAGTTATGGCAAAAAAGAAGTTTTAAAAGATATAAATTTTCATTTACCAAAAGGTAAAATTGTCGGTTTACTTGGTAAAAATGGTAGTGGCAAAACAACACTTATTAAGGCTATTAATGGTTTGATTACTTTAGATGAAGGAAGTATTTTGGTTGATGGAAAAGAAGTAGGGGTGGAAAGTAAGAAAATAATTTCTTATTTACCAGAACGTACTTATTTGAATATTCATAAGAGGGTTTCAGATATTATAGAATATTTTAATGATTTTTATGAGGATTTTGATAAAGATAAGGCTTATAAATTATTAGAACAATTAAATATTAAAGCTGATGATAAATTATCTGTTATGTCTAAAGGAATGCGAGAAAAAGTACAATTAGTATTAGTGATGAGCCGAAAGGCAGAGCTTTATATTTTAGATGAACCGATGGGTGGTGTAGATCCGGCGACTCGAGATTATATTTTAGATACTATTTTAAATAATTATGGTAAAGGGGCAACTATTTTGATGTCGACACATTTGATTAGTGATATTGAAAGAGTTTTAGATGAAGTAATATTTATCGATGATGGTAAAATCACTAGATGTGAAAATGCGGATAAGTTAAGAAAAAAGACAGGTAAATCTATTGATGAAGTATTTAGGGAGGATTTTAAATGTTAGGTAAAGTTTTAAAATATGATTTCAAAGCAGTTATTAAATATTTAGGACCATTATATTTGGTGTTTATTGGTTTTGCTATAATTATAAGGTTTTTGAGTTTATTTGACGTTAAAGGGATTATTCAAATTATTAATGCTTTATTGATAGTTGGTTTTGTTTTATTAGTAGCATTTTCTTTTGTTTTAACTGGTATCTTTTGTGTTAAATATTATTTGGAAAATTTATTTAAGGATGAAGGTTATTTAACTCATACTTTACCTGTAAAAAAAGGTACTTTATTATTATCTAAGGTACTTACAGATTTAATATTTGTGTTGATTACTTTTGCTATAGTAGTAATTAGTGTAATAGTGGCTTTTTATCAAGGTGGTATGTTTAAGGAATTGCCAGCATTTTTAGGTCAAACTTTTGATGGAATAAAAGTTTATCAGTTTTTCCTTTTTATAGGTTTTTATGGAATTATTGCTTATTTAACTACAATACTTATGGTTTATGCGGCAATTGCAATTGGTTTTAGTAAAAGTACAAATAAAGTTTTTCATTCAGTAAAATGGGCATTGGTATTTTATTTTGCTATGGAATTTTTATATTTAGGAATGTTAATTTTGCTTGTAGTTATTCGTCCTGCTTTTGTAGTGCATTTAGAGAGCAATATGTTTATGCTTACTGATTTATTAAATTTCCTTATGATTTTTATGATTTTTACAGCTTGTTTAGGCGGAATATTTTACTTTACTAGTTATAAGTTTATAGAAAAAAAACTCAATTTGGAATAAAGTTGAGTTTTTTAGTTTGTTTCATTATGTTTAATTAATTGTTTTTTAATATCATATAATAGGTGATATAAAATGCAATTGTATAAAGATTTTTTGGAAGCTGCTAGAAAAAACGACCCTTGTTTTAAAAATAAAATGGATGTTTTTTTATATCCTGGTTTTTGGGCACTTTTTTATTATAAAATTTCTAGATGGTTTTATTTAAAAAAATGTTATTTTTGGTCACATTTTTGGATGGAAATTGGTAAGAGACTTACTAGTATTGAAATTCATCCTGGTGCGATTATTGGTAAAAGGTTATTTATTGATCATGGTTTTGGAGTTGTGATTGGACAGACGGCAGTTATTGGAGATGATGTGGTTATTTATCATGGCGTTACTTTAGGAGCAACAGGTAAGGAATGGGGTAAAAGACATCCTAATATTGGAGATAGAGTAATGATTGGAGCTGGGGCAAAAATTCTTGGAAATATAAATATTGGCAGTGATGTAAAAATAGGGGCAAATGCTATAATTTTAAAGGATGTTCCAGATAAAATGACAGCAGTTGGTATTTATAAATAAAATGTGTTACAATATTATATATGAAAAAGAAAGCAAAAATTATAGCTTTTTGCGGGATTGATGGTTCTGGAAAAAGTACACAATTAAAACTTACTAAAGATTATTTAAGCCAAAGAGCGAAAGTGATGGTAGCTAAAATGGATTATTCACCATTAAATAAAATGGGGGATAATAAGGTTATCGATATGTTTTTGAAAGGATATAGTGGTCTTAAAATAATTAATTATTATTTTAAGTTACAACATTTTGATACAACAAATTATGATTATATTTTATGTGATAGACATTTACTTTGTTATTTAGCATATGCACATGCGTATGGAGTGTCTCATTTAAAATTTATAAGGGATTTACTATTTATGGTTGATGATCCTGATTTGACACTTTATTTTGATGTGCCTGTTCAAGTGGCTTTGGATAGAATAAATAAACGTTCTTTTAGAGATAAAAATGAAAATGTTTTAACACTTACTGAAGCGAAAAAAGGTTATGATTATGCGATGACTTTGTTTAAAAATGTTTATAAGATAGATGGTAATTTAAAAGAAGCAAAAACATTTGAACAAGTATTAGATAAAATTCGTGTTTTGAAAAAATGAATTTTGTCTTTTTAGATATTCAACTTTTAGTTTAGTATATTTCAACTATAAAGTTATTGTCTTTTTTCTTGATTTTAGTTAAACTTAAAATGTAGGAGGATTTTATATGGACAAGAAGAAAGTTGTTATTATAGTTTTTGCAATATTGGTAATAGTAATAGCTATTTTATTTAGAGTTATTAGTTTGGTTAATGAGGGGAAAAATGAAGTTGAAAGTGTTGCTATTTTGATTGATAAACAGTCAGATGCTGAAAAAAAATTTAAAAGTGAAGGTTATACGATTGATAATCCTAATGTTATTTTAAATCCTTATGGTAATTCGCCACTTACGGCTTTAATTATTTTTGAGACTCCTTCTTATGAAAAAGTAAGTATTACTATTAAAGGAAAAGATGAATTATCTACTTATGAGCATAGTTTCGATGCTGGAAAGGTACATTATATCCCAGTATATGGTCTTTATGCTGGAGTAGAAAATGAAGTTGTTTTAAAGACTGATAACGAGAGTAAGGTAGTTAAAATAAAGACTGATGATTTACCGGATGATTTTGTTTTACCTACTAAAGTGACTAAAGATGAAAGTGAACTTACAAATGATTTATATTTTTTTACTCCTTCTTCTAAAGGATATACGTGTGCTTATGATGTGAATGGAGATGTAAGATGGTATTTAAATGAGAGCGCTATTTGGGAAATTAATAGACTTAAAAATGGTCATTTACTTTTGAGTACGGAAAGACTTGTCAATACGCCTTACTATTCTACAGGATTATATGAAATGGATATGCTTGGAAAAGTGTATGCGGAATATAGTTTGCCTGGTGGCTATCATCATGATTATTTTGAAATGGATAATGGTAATTTACTTATTGCTTCTGATGATTTTGATAATGATAGTGGGACCGTAGAAGATTATGTTGTAGAGCTTGATAGGGATACTGGCAATATTGTTAAAGAATTTGATTTAAAGAAAATTTTAAATATGGAAGATGGTAAGAGTGAAAATTGGATAGAGTATGATTGGTTTCATAATAATTCGGTTTGGTATGATAAAAAAACTAATTCAATTACTTTGTCTGGAAGACATCAGGATGCTGTGATTAATATAGATTATGATAGTGGTAAACTTAATTGGATATTAGGTGATAGTACTAATTGGAGTGAAGAGTATCAAAAATATTTTTTTAAACCAGTTGGTGATGATTTTGAATGGCAGTGGTCACAGCATGCGGCAATGATTTTACCTAATGGTGATATATTTTTATTTGATAATGGTAATAATAAATCTAAAAATAAGAATGAATATTTCAAGGCATCAGATAGTTATTCAAGAGGTGTAATTTATAGGATTGATACGGATAATATGACGGTAGAACAAGTCTTTGAATATGGTAAAGAGCGTGGAAGTAGTTTTTATTCTCCTTATATTTCTGATGTTGATTATTTAGATGAAGGTCATTATATTGTCCATTCTGGAGGTATTTCTTATAAAAATGGTCAGATACAAAATCAACCGGCGGGAATTGTTGGGTCTGATAAGTTAGTTAGCGATACTGTAGAACTTTTAGATGATAAGGTGATATTTGAAATGGTTTTACCAACTAATAATTACCGTGTGGAAAAGATGAGTTTATATGGTTCTGGTAAGTTTACTTTAGGCAAAGCTAAAAGAATTGGTAGTTTAGGGGTAACTAATTTAGATGATCAAAAGTTTGTATTAATGATGAATGCGAAAAATATTGATAATGAATATAAAAAACATAATATTAAAATTACTAAAGAAAAAGATAGATTAGTAGTAACTGGAACATTTAAAAAAGGAACACCAGTAAATGTGATTTTATACAAAGATATGATGGAAAATATTTATATAATGAGAGTAAGTAAAACTCCTTATACAGCTTTATGTGTAGATTTAGGTAATGAATCTACTTCTGGTGAAAATATTTTAGCGACGAAGTATATTAATAGTGATGGTTTAATTGGTAAGTATAGTATTTATATTGAGATTGATGGTACAATATATAATACTAATGAGTATGTACGTTTTTAGATTATATGTCAATTTGTCATAATGATTATTTTGATGTATAATCTTTTTCAATGGAGGGATTTGATGAAAGCGGCAATAATTTATAATCCAAATGCGACTGGTATGAATGAGGATGTTTTAAGAAGCATGAATATGACTTTAAATAAGCAGGATATAGTAGTTAATGATGTGGAGAGTAGATACCCTGGGCAAGTAATTGATTTAGTTAAAAAAGCTAATTTAGATAGTGATTTAATTGTGACTATGGGTGGTGATGGAACTTTAGGAGAAGCATTTAGAGCATTTGGTGAGGTTAATCAGCAAGCTCATTATGCACATATAGCGACTGGTACGGCAAATGATACAGCAAGTAATTTGGGATTATATCAAGGTTCTATTTATTCTTCGATTAAACTTTATGAAAATTTAAATAAATGTATTTTAGTTGATGTGGATATGCTTACAGCAAATGATGTGCCATTTGCATATGTTTCGTGTTGCGGGACATTTACTAATTTAACTTATGAAACGCCTAAGAGTTTAAAGAAAACTTTTGGTAAAATGGGGTATTATATGTTTTCAGGTTTGATTGGACTTTCTTGTTTGCCGGATGTAATTCATAAACCTTTAAAGATTAGTTATAATATGAATGGAGAGAACAAAATTACTTCGGCGTTGACAATGATAGTATCTAATACGAAAATGTTTGCGGGATTTAAGTTATTTCCTAACGCAAAAATTAATGATGATTTATTTGAAGTAACTATTTTAAAGGGACTTCCTGGTAAGAAGACACCGCAGGCATTGTCGCAATTACTTTATAAAGATGGTAAAAACTTTGATTTTGAGAAGTATAGTAAATATATAGAAACTTTTCAAACCGAGAGATTTAAGGTAATATTTGAAAATGGTGAGCCAAGACTTGGCTTTAATCATGATGGTGATCATGCGTTTGTTTCATTAAATGATGATAATAGTTTAGAGTATAAGGTATCTAAAAAGGTGAAAATGTTATTACCACAAAGAGCTATTTCAAAATAGTTTTTTGTGGTTTCTTTTTGTATTTGGATACATATATATGAATAGGAGGTGTAAAATGGCATATAAAGGAATTGATGTTTCTAAATATCAAGGAGATATAAATTTTAAAAAAGTAAAAGATGCCGGCGTGCAGTTTGCTATTATACGTATTGGGTATGGACAATATGAAAGTCAAAAAGATGAAAAGTTTGAAGCTAATTATGAAGGCTTTAGAAATCAGGGTATACCTGTAGGTGTTTATTTATATTCGTACGCTAAAAGTGTTAATGATGCCAAAAAAGAAGCTAATACAGTTTTAAAATGGCTAAATGGTAGAGAACTTAATTTACCAGTTTATTATGATATAGAAGATAAATCACAGATTAATTTAGGTAAGAAGATACTTACCGATATGTGTATTGCTTTTTGTGAGGTAATAGAGAAAGCTGGTTATTGGGCTGGAATTTATGCAAATAAATATTTCTTTACGACTTATTTAGATTATGAAAAGTTAGGTGAAAGATATACATGCTGGGTTGCTCAATATAATGATACTAATACATATAAGGGAAGATATGATATGTGGCAGTATACTTCATCTGGAAAGGTTAATGGTATTAGTGGCAATGTAGATATGGATATTTTATATAGAGATATATTTGAAAGTCGAGGTAATAAAGATGACAAAGAAGATTTACCTAATTTAAGTGAATATAATGGTAATTCAATTGTTGATGCTTTAAAATCAGTGGGTTATGATAGTTCATTTGACAGCCGTAAGGTTCTATATAGAGAGGTTGGTTTTAGTGATGAGTATAAAGGTACGGCATCACAAAATGAAGCTCTACTTAATGCTTTAAAAGGAAATCAAATTAGTTCAAATTATTATCAAAGTGATTATAAAGGATTGTCATTTGTCGATGCCCTTAAATCTATAGGTGTGGATTCTAGTTTTGCCAATAGAAAAAGAATTGCACGGGCTAATGGAATAAGTAATTATACGGGTTCTGCTATACAAAATATTAAGTTACTTAATATGCTTAAAAAAGGTAATTTAAAAAAAATTTAAAGAGATTATGTGAATCTCTTTTTACTTATTATTGACATTAAAATTAATTTATAGTTATAATTGTTGTATAGTAAAGATGTAGGTAGGTTATTATTATGGGTAGTAAAAAAAGTAAACATAAAAAGAAGTATAAGTTTAAGAATGAAAAATTATATCGTGAGAAGTATAAGGAATTGTTTAAAAAGCCAGATGATGAAATAAATAAAAAAGATAAGTCTAAGAGAGTAGATAATGTAGGGAAAGAAAAGAAGAGTTTTCAAAATAAATCTAAGGATATTAGAATAAAAAAAGATAATAAAAAAGAGATAAATGAAGATTTAAATTTAGAAAATAAAAAAAAAGCGGATGATAATCAGCATAAAAAAGATAAGGTTTATTCTCAATATGGTGAAGAAGTAGAAAAATTAATAAGTAAACGTCAAAAAATAAGATTTTTTAAGATTTTATTAGTTATAGTTTTGATAATGTTTATTTTTATTTTAGTTTATTTTGGATATAGGAGTTATGTAAAAAAGCAAATTTTGAAAGAGATAAATAGTAAAATTAATGTTGAGTATGGTAATGAGATTAGTGAAAAAGATATTTTAAAAGGGAATTTTAAGAAAGTTTCTTTTACTCCTAAACTTAGTAGTTTGAAAAAAATTGGGGAACATGAGGTTATTTTAAATGTTAACGGTTATGAGTTTAAGGTGTTTGTGAATATTAGGGATACAATATCACCAGATTTGGAAGTTCATGAGATTAGTAAATATTTGGATGAACAATTGCCTAAAGTAGATGATTTTGTATCGAAAGTTGAAGATTTATCTGATGTTTCTTTAAAAATGAGTGAGATTGTACAAAAGCCAGGTGAGCAAGAGGTAGAGATTACAGCTACTGATAAATATGGCAATAAAACTAGTAAAACGACTAAATTAAAAATTGTAGAGTATAAAGGTTCTGTGAAAATTAATGGTCTTACGAATTTAACAGTTTATGTTAATAGTAAACCGGATTTGAATAAAGGTGTGAGCGCTACTGATTGGAGATTTGGTTCTTTGAATTTTAGTGTTGACGATTCAAAGGTTAATTATAGTAAGCCAGGAAGTTATAAAATTTATTATACGGTAAAAGATAAATTAGGGAATGTAACGACTAAAGAGAGAAAGATTACGGTAAAGGAAAGAACTGTTATGATAAATAATTTTCCAACTTATAGTCAGTTTCCAAATTATCCTAATGGATGTGAGACAATTGCTTTGTATTTAATGCTTAAATATTATGGAGTCAGTGTTTCTCCGGAAACTTTAGTTAATAATTTAAGAAAGGGCGATGGAGTGCACTGGGAAAATAATATAAGATATGGTGGAGATCCAGAAATTGAGTTTGTTGGTGATCCCCGAGATCAGCATGGATATGGTTGTTATCAAAGACCAATTATTAATTTAGCTAATCGTTATAAATCGGGTATGGTAGATTATACAGGTCATTCGCTTAATCAGGTGTTGGAATTAGTTAGAAGTGGAAAACCAGTTCAAGTGTGGGTATCGATTAATTTAAAGAATACATCGGTGTGTGCAGATTGGATTCATAAAGCAAGTGGAAAAAAGATAAATTGGATTTGTAGTTTACATAGTGTGGTTGTTATAGGTTTTAATGATAGCTATGTTTATGTCTCTGATCCTTATACAGGTGATATTGAAAGATACCGTAGAGGGCAATTTCAGAAGATATATAATTTATTTGGTAAAAGGGCATTATATTTTAGATAGACTTCGCATTAGCGAAGTTTTGCTTTAAAAAATGGTATTCTCATTTGAATACCATAATTTTACATAATTCTGTCAAATTTTTTCCATAAAAGATTGTTATTATGATTACAGAGTTGGGAAAACTCTGAAAGGTAGTGATAGATGATTTATTAAATTTATTTTTCTAAACTATACTCACTAGCAGTTTTATAACTGCTCTTTTTTTCTGTTATAAGGGGTTTTGATGTTAGTTATTCCTAATATGTAATCGACACTAGTATTATAAAAATAAGCAAGTTTGATTAATATACCGATAGGAATGTTGTTGTCACCAGTTTCATAGTGAGAATATCCTCTTTGGCTAATACCTAATTTTTTGGCAATGTCTACTTGTTTTAAATCTTGATCTTCCCTTAAATCCTTTAATCTATTCATTTTTTTAGCCTCCATCGTCATTGTACATTAGACGAAATAAGTCTATTGACTTTTAGCCTGAATTAGTCTATACTTTTATATAGTAGAGGACATATTAAAATTTTTTAGTAAATTTTAACACGTGTAAAAAGAAAGAAATGTCGAAGAATTTTATTTGTCTTTAAAGGAGGTATATGTTCAAAGGTAATGTGAAATAGAATTTTTGAAAGATATTTTTGTCTTTTATTTTGAGGCAAAAGTTATGATTTGAAAGGAGAAAATATTTATGTTAAAAAATATATTTAAAAATAGAATATTTCTATGTGTTTTAACAGCTTTAGTTTTTGGAACAATAGGGGTATCGGCAGCAACATATTTTCCAAGTAATCAAGTAACGTACGATAATAAAACTAGTGGTTTAAAGTCGACTGATGTGCAAGGTGCATTAGATGAACTTTATAATACATGTGCAGGGCAAATAAGTAGTAATCAAATTATAAAAGATAATAATTTGACCAAAGATGAATATGAAAATAGATATTTTTTTAAAGGTTCAAATCCCAATAATTATTTATTATTTAATGGTGCAATGTGGCGAATAATATCTGTTGAAAGTGATGGTACTTTAAAAATTATTAAAAATGAAGCTATAGGAAATATGGCATGGAATTCTGCTGGTTCTAATGATTGGAATAATTCTTCGTTAAAAACATATTTAAATAGCACTTATTATAATAATTTTTATTCTGCGTCAAAAGAGCAAGTAGTTTCTCATAATTTTAGTATTGGATCTGTTAGTTACAATAATAAAGATTTAGCTTCACAAATTAGTAGTGAAAATAGTAAAACTTGGAATGGAAAAGTAGCTTTAACGACGGTGAGTGAATATATAAGAACCAATTCAAATACTAGTCAATGTGGTACATTAAGTTCATATAATATGTATTATAGTACGTGTAAGAATACTACTTGGATGTATGGAACAACCGAATATTGGTGGACTTTGTCAGCTCGTAGTAGTAATAATAATTTGGTATATATGTTATATAGTAATTTATATACTATTAATACGATGGATGTAAGTATTTCAGATAATGCTTGGGTACGTCCTGTGGTATATTTGAGTGCTTCTTTGACTTATTCAGGTCATGGGACAATATTAGATCCGTATAGAATAAATTAAAAAATGTAGTTTTTCTACATTTTTTAATTTAGAAAATATACACCAAATGAAAGATATGCTGCAAATATTAACCATATTAAGTAAGGAATATTTAATATACCTGATATTTTATTTTCTTCATAAAATTTTTTTATCATAATTATAACTAATATAATTAATAGAACAATCCATAATGATGAGAATAAATACCATTTAAAAACAAAGAAGAAGATTGACCATAAGAGATTGACAAATAATTGTGCGTAATATATAAGTTTATTTTGTTCATTTTGTTTATAAAAACTATAGCCCATTATGATGTATAAAATAGTCCAAATGATTGGAAAAGTTATACCTGGAGGAGAAAGCGGCGGTTTATTTAAGTTTTGGTAGTTCATAAATGGATTTATGATTAGACCTACTATACCTCCTAATATGACAGGTATTGCAATATTTTTAATTAAATTTTTCATTTTATCACCAGTATTAGTATATGAATTAAAAAATAAAATATAATTTGTTTATAAAAATTGTGGTACAATATTATTAGAAAAGAGTGATAAGATGTTAGATATTGAGAATGTAAATGGAATTATAATTGCGCCCGATGGTAGTTTTAGAAAATTTGGTACTTATAAAGATGTTCCATTAAAAGAAATGACTGATGATAATTTTCATGATACTTCATTTAAAAAAGATGTGTCTAAAAGTGAGTGGTTTAAAGAGTTACAGAAAAATTTAGATTTTGAGTATACTGATGATACCATTCATAGACAAGCAGCTGAATGGGCATCTGATGGTGTTGTTTTGTTGCTTCATGGTGGTGTTGGTGAGGGCGAATTTTACTGTGCTTATGCGCCTTCAGAGTGTTCTTTGGAACAAAAAAAATTATTTAAAGATAATTATGATAATTTAGAGGAGCAAATTAATAGAAATGATGTGTATTTTCAGGCTTCGATTTTTGATGAAAATGGCAATTATGATGATGATGGTTTGATTTTTGGATTGGATAATTTTTATAGTAGGATGCACATTACAAAGAGGAAAGTTGATAAAAAGGTACGTTAGGAAATTTTATAATGATTCCTTTTTTTGTTATGGGAAATATAGAATATTTGAAAGATTCTAGCTATTATTAATTAAAAAAATTTATTAATAATTTGATTTGTTTAAAAAAGTGTGTTTAAATTTAGAAAATGATGTTATAATAAATGAGATTGTTTTTATAATAGGAGGATGATGATATGGGAATGCAGAGTAAAAGCAAGCGTAATGAAAACGATCCAGTGATGGTAAGAATCGATGATATGGATTTTGTGTTTTCTTTTGATAATATAGATAAACAAGTCAAATTAAATGAAAAAAGTAGTCTTTTACTGCATAAAGCAATTGATGGTGATAGAAGACTTTTAAAAAATAAAAAAAGAATAATGGCTGGAGATTATGAAGTTTTATTAAATTCATCAGAGGATGTAAATAATCTTTGGCTTTCGGCATTTGATAAACTTGCAGAATATAAATTTATTGAAAAAGACGGTAAGGATTATATAGTTACATCTAAAGGACTTAAGTATTTTGAGTCTCTTTAGATGTTTTTATATAGTATTTTAGTGATATAGTTTAAATTTTGATTATTTTAAAAGGATATTTTTTTGTAATGTTGTATGTTTATATTGGAAGGTGATATTATTGAAATTAATAAAGTTAAATGTTTTTAAAAGTTTTTTTATAATTTTAGGTATGAGTTATAAAAAAAGAGATAATAAGATTATGATAACTGGAGTTTATAAGAGAGTATTTTGATAGAAAAGTTAAATATTAAATTTTTAGGGTAAGAAAATTGATTATTAAATAATGCTTTGTTATAATTTAATTAAAGTAGAAAAGGAGGGTGGTTATATGACACCACATAATAGAGCTAAAAAAGGAGAAATTGCAAAAACAGTAATTATGCCTGGAGATCCGATGAGGGCGAAATATATTGCTGAAAATTTTTTAGATGATTATAAGTTAGTAAATGATGTTAGAGGAATGTATGCTTATACTGGATTATATCAAGGCAAGGAAGTAACAGTTATGGCACATGGAATGGGCATGCCAAGTATTGGAATTTATTCGTATGAACTTTATAAATTTTACGATGTTGAGGAGATTATTAGAATAGGTTCTTGTGGAGCTTATTTAGAAGAAATGAAACTTTTTGATATTATTTTGGCGACGGCTGTTTATAGTGAAAGTAATTTTGCTTTAACTTTAAATAATGATGATTGTCATGTTACTTATAGTGATGAAGATTTAAATATTAAAATTGAAAAGGTAGCTTATAATGATAATATTAAGTTATATAAGGGAATGACAGCTTGTTTAGATTGTTTTGATGTTTATATGACAGATATTAATAAATTTTTTGAAAGGATGCCTAAAGGAGTAAAACCAATTGCGGCAGAAATGGAGGCTTTTGCATTATTTTATATTGCCAAAATGCTTGGTAAAAAAGCTGCTTGTTTGATGAGTGTAGTTGATTCAAAATATATTAAAGAAGTAGCAACAGCTGAGGAGCGAGAAAAAGGTTTAAATAAAATGATAAAACTTGCTTTGGATTCAGTTTTATAATTAGATTTTTGGACATAATATTGATGAGGTGTAATATGAAATTTTATGATTATAGTGTTAATGGTTTTAATTTACATGTTATAAAAACTGATCGTTTTAAGACAGTTTTTTATAATGTTAGTATTCGATTTGATGATGCAAAAGAAAACGAGAAGTATACTTCTTTACTTAGCAGATTACTGATACAAACGAATAGTAAATTTAATAGTGTTAGAGAGATAAATACTTTTTGCGCTAGTATTTATGATCCTTCTTATAATGTAAGAGTGTTAGAAAGTGGTTCACAAAACATTTTAACTTTAACGGCTAGTTTTGCCAATGAGAAATATACTGAGAAGGGTATGAATAAGAAAAATTTTGAGTTTTTATCAGATATATTATTTAGACCTAAGATTGTGAATAATGGTTTTGATGAAGAGGTTTTTGAGGTACAAAAAGAAAAATTATTAGAGTTTTACCGTTCAATGAAGGACAGACCACAAAATTATGCAGGGGCTAGATTATCTGAAGAGATGCAAATTAAAAAATATAAGATTTTTAAATTAGACGAATTGATTGATGAAATAGAAAAAATAAATGCTCAAGATTTATATCGTTTTTATGAAATGATTATGAATAATGGTAAAATGGATGTGTTTGTCTGTGGTGATGTCGATGCCGATGAGATATGTAGTACTTTAAAAGAAGTTATTCATTTTTCAGGAAAAGGTGATAATAATATTAATCATTTGGTTAAACAAGAGAGTTATAATAAAAAGCCAAAGATTATTGTTGAACCTTCAAACAATACTCAAAGTAATTTAATTGTTGGCTGTAAACTGACAGATTTGACAGAGTTTGAAAGAAAATATGTGTTTGTTTTATATTCTTGGATATTGGGTGGGGGTATGAATTCGCTATTGAATCAAACGGTTAGAGAAAAAAATTCACTTTGTTATTATATTTATGCTGTCCGTCAAAATCTATTTGAGACTATGAAAATATATGCTGGTATTAATGGAGAAGATTTTGAAAAGACTTATAAATTGATTCAAAAGGAAATGAAAAATATGGAGAAGGGAAATTTTTCTTCAGAATTATTTGATGGAGTTAAGGAAATTTACTATAATTCTTTGATTAAAATTGAAGATTCCCAAAGCGATTTGGTAGGTAATATAACATCAGAGATTTTTATACATACGGACGATATTGAAACTAGAAGAGAGCAAATGGCAAAGGTAACTAAGGAAGATTTAATGAATTTGGCTAAAAAGGTACATATAGATACAGTATTTTTGTTAAAAGGAGAAAGATAAGATGGAGAAGAAGAGTTATGAAGGTTTGAATTTAAATGTGTATGAAGAGGTTTTGGATAATGGTCTTAGAGTGTATATTTGTCCAATACCTAGACATACGATTCATGCGAGGATTACAACTTTTTTTGGAGGTTCTACTTTAGAATTTAAAGTTGATGGTGATTCTTCTTTTACCAAGGTACCTGGTGGAGTAGCACATTTTTTGGAACATAAAATGTTTGAAAAGAAGGATGGAGAAGATCCTTTAAAGGTATATGAAAATAATGGTGCTTCGGGGAACGCTTTTACAAATGAGTTTGTAACAGCTTATCATTTTACAGGCGTCGGACATTTTTATCAGAATTTGGAAACATTACTTAAGTGTGTTCATGAACCTTATTTTACTGATGCGAATGTTTTGAAAGAAAAAGGTATAATTTCACAGGAAAAGAAGCAAGATTTAGATAATCCTTTTTCTATTGTATATGATAGGGGACTTGTGAATACTTTTTATAATTTAGATTTTAAAAATACGGTTTTGGGTAGTTTAGATGATATTAATTCAATAACTAAAGAGGATTTATATAAATGTTATAATACATTTTATCATCCAAGTAATATGATACTTACTATAAGTGGGGATGTTGATCCACAAGAGACAATAGATTTTATTAAAGATTTTTATAAAAAATATAATTTTGAAAAAAGACCGAAAGTAATTATTAAGAAAAAAGATGAACCAGAGACAGTAGTAAAAGAAAAAGATATTATTTATATGGATAATTTGTCTGAGGAAATGTTAATTTGTTATAAAGTAAAAAAACCGACTTATATAAAGGATAATTATTTAAACAGAATATATTTTTCATTTTTACTTGATTTAAAGTTTGGAGCGATTGCACCAATTGTCGATGTGTTTGCTAAAGATACTGATTTAATTTCACCAGTTTCATCTTATTTAGAGCCAGTTGATGATTATTATATTGTAGTTTTTAATGCAACAGTAAAAGATAATGTGGAGAAATTGATAGATTTGATAGATGAGACTATAAAAGATATGAATTTTAGCGAAGAAAGTTTTAATTTAATAAAAAAAGCGATATTAAATTCAATTATTTTATCAACAGAAAATTCTAGTGATATTTGTTCGATGGTGGCTAATCAAGTATATTTCTTTGGTAGTCCGGTTTATAATATGTACGAGAAGATAAAAGGGTTAAATTTTGAAACTTTTAAAAAGTCAATTCAAGATATTAATTTAAATAATCGTAGTGTGGTAGTACTTAAAAATAAAAAATTAAGAAGCTAAAATGATGGGCTTCTTATTTTTTATTTGACTTAAGTTAATAAGTTGATTTTCAATTTGATTGAATTGTTGTTTTTCAATATCAAATGTATAAGTGACTATACTGTTATAACTTTTTTTAATTTTAATGTTTTTTAAAAGATAGTCTATTTGTTTTAAATTAGAATAGGGAAATTCAATAGTTAAGTTATAACCATGGACAAGATTAGTGATTTGACATATATTTAAAGCATAGGATGTCGAGGTACTATAGGCTCTGATTAATCCACCAGCTCCTAATTTAATGCCACCAAAATATCTAATAACGACACATAAAATGTTGGTTAAGTTATTTTGTTTTAAGACATTTAAAATGGGCATGCCGGCGGTACCAGCAGGTTCACCATTATCTGAACATTTTTCGTGGTGATTTATAATGTAGGCATAACAGTAGTGGGTAGCATCTTTATATTTAGTTTTCAGTTCATCTAATTTTTTGTCAATTTCTTTTATATCGCTGATATTAGTTAAGACAGTAATGAATTTAGATTTATTAATAATTATTTCATTGGTTATTTCTTCTTTAATCGATTTCATGTTATCACCATTTTGATTATAAAAAAAATATATAGAAAAAACAAGGTATCTTTTTTATTTGTTTGGTTAAATTTTTTTATGTAATTTTAGTTAATTTTGAGTTATGTTCATTTTTTCTTTTTTTAATTATAACCAGTGAGATAATTTAAAACAATGTCTTTTGGAGATATTTGTCTTTTTCTTTTGAATATTATAACTTGATAATTATGTATTGTCAAAATAGATAGCTCTTGATTAAATAAAGATATTTCACTATAATTACTTAAAGAGGTGAGGAGTATGATGGTTTTAGAAAAGTTAAAGTTAGTGCCACATAAACCTGGATGTTATTTAATGAAAAATAAAGATGGGGTTATTATTTATGTTGGTAAAGCTAAGGATTTAAGAAATAGATTAAATTCTTATTTTCATTCTTCACATACTGGTAAAACGGCAAGACTTGTAAGTGAAATTGCCGATTTTGATTATATTGTTGTATCTTCTGAGACGGAATCTTTGATTTTAGAGATTAATTTAATAAAAAAACATGATCCTAAGTTTAATATTTTGCTTAGAGATGATAAGACATATCCTTATATAGAGCTTACGATGGAAAAAGTTCCAAGATTGTTAATTGTAAGAAATGCGCATAGAAAGAAAAAAAAGACTAGGTTATTTGGACCTTATCCAAATGTTTATGCAGCAAGGAAGGTTGTTAATTTACTTAATAGATTATACCCACTTAGAAAGTGTAAGACGTATCAAAAAAGACCTTGTTTATATTATCATATTGGTCAGTGCTTAGGATATTGTACAAATAATGTAGCTCAAGAGAAAATCGAAGAGATGGAAAAAGAAATTGTCAGCTTTTTAAAGGGAAATAATGATATTGTAATTAATAAGTTAAAGGAACAAATAAAGAAAGAAAGTGATGCTTTACATTTTGAAAAGGCTTTAGAACTCAAAAATCTATTAGATGATATTAATGTGATTTTAGTTAAACAAAAAATTGAAGTTAATGATAATGTTGATAGAGATATATTTGGTTATTATAGTGATGGTAATTATTTGAGTGTATTTATTTTCTTTGTTAGAGGTAGTAGAATTGCAGGACATCATCATCAAATTATTCCACTTATCGATAGTGATGGTGAAGAATTAACTCGTTATATTGCAAAATTTTATGATAAGGCATTGATTCCTAAGGAAGTTTTAGTACCAAGTATTACTGATAGTGAACTTTTGTCTGATTATTTTAAGGTAAAGGTAAAAGTTCCAGAAAAAGGGGTTAAGAAGAAATTAGTAGATATGGCTTCAGATAATGCGAAAAAACAACTTGAGGATGAGTATGAATTAGTGATTAAAAATGAGGAGCGAACTATTAAAGCTAATGAGGAACTTAAAGAAGTTTTAGGATTGGATAAATTAGATAGAATAGAATTATTTGATAATGCACATTTGTTTGGTAGTTATAATGTTTCAGGGATGGTTGTGTTTATTGATGGTATGCCAGCAAAAAATGAATATCGTAAGTTTAAAATTTCTGTTGATCAAAATGATGATTATGGAACGATGCGTGAAGTTATTTACCGAAGATATTTTAGGGTATTAAAAGATAATTTAGTGCGACCTGATTTGATTATTGTCGATGGTGGAATTGGTCAGATGCACGTAGCTAAAGAAGTATTAGATAGTTTAGGAATGAATATTAATTTAGTTGGGTTAAAGAAAGATGATAAACATGCAACTAATGCTCTAGTGACTTTTGATGGAGAAATTCCAATTGAAAAAAGGAGTAATTTGTTCCATTATTTAGAACGTATGCAGGATGAGGTACATAATTTTACGATTAATTATCACAGACAAATAAGGAGTAAAGGACTTTATGCTAGTATTTTAGATGATATTCCAGGTATTGGCAAAAAGAGAAAACAGGAGTTACTTAAAAAATATAAAACAGTAGAAAATATGAAGAAGCAAAGTGTTGAAGAATTAGCTAGTATTTTACCAAGAACAGTGGCATTGGAATTAAAAGATATTTTAGAAAATATGGATAAATAATGTGAAGTTATTCGACAAAACTTTACATTTTTTTTATATTTTGGTATAGTTGTATAAGATAAGAAGGTGCGCTTAAATGAAGAAGTCTTTAATGATAATTGGAATTGTCATTGTAATTATTGTTATTTTATTTATTGGTGCTTGGATATGGGTTGATGGACTAAAAGAGGATAAAGAAGCAACACAAAAAAAGATGGATGAAATATTAGCAGCATATCCTAAGTTTAATGAAGAAGTAGATAATTTTTCAGAATTGAGAAATCAACTATATAAATATAGAGAAAATTTGTATTTAGAAACTTTAAGGGATAAGGCAAGCGATTGGAATACTTTTATGGAAAATTATAGGAATGGTATTATGAAGGTGGAAGATAGTGCGAAGGTGCTTAAAGAAAATTGTGATGTGGATTATGGTGATGTAAAAGTAAGTTCGACATGTACAAAGTTTAAAGCTAATTATGAGGCAGCTCAGAATTATTATATTAGCGATGTTAAGATGTATAATCAAATGGTGTCAGAGTATGATGAATATAATGCGGAGCATGGTAATCATTATGCAAAATTAAATAAAGCATTGTATGGTAGTTATGCAGATTACATTGATTATGATGAAGATGGAGAATATTTTGGAAAAGAAGAGGTAAGTACTGATGAAAGATGAGGAAATAGAAGTATTATTCGAAGATGAAGAAGATATTGAACTTAATAGAAAAAGAAAAGATGAAGAAAATAAAAATGATGATGTAGAAGAAGATTTTGTTAAGGATCCATCTTTAGATGATGTTTTTCCCGATAAAGATGATGTAAATATCAATAGGTTATTAGAAAAATTTGAAGAATCATCTGATAGTGAAGATGTGGTTTCTGAGACTTTTGAAGAAGAGGTTGAAAAAAAAGATAAAAAGAAATCAAAAAATAATAAAAAAATGAAATTATGGCAAATAATTTTGGTTATTTTGATTTGTTTATTTATTGCAGTAGCAGCAGGAGTGGGGTTTTTATTATATGGTCCTTATCCAAATTTTAGAAACTGGTTAATTACGACAGCGATGACAACAATGAGTCATAAATATTTGGCTACTTGGTTTTATGATGATGAGACTATAAAACAGGTTATGCAAAATAATTATGTTATGGAGTCTAATGAAGCTACTGATTTAAATGCTATTAGTTTTGTAGATTATAGTAATGCAAAAGTAATGTATAAAAATAAATATGAAAAAGAAATTTTGACACATGATGAAGGAGCTAGTTATAAGCTAATAAATATTAATGGTGATGGTCTTCGTGGATATTTGATTGCAATATATGATCCATCTAAGGTAAAGATGGCTACAGCTAGCAATATGAATAGTCATGGGGAAATGTTGACAACTATAGCTAAAAAAAATAATGCAGTAGTAGCTATTAATGCGAGTGGTTTTTATGATCCTGGTTATGTTGGTAATGGTGGAAAACCACATGGCGCAGTTATTCAAAATGGTAAGATAGTGAGTAATTTACCTAAATTGAATGTTGGTGGCGGAATTGTTGGTTTTACTAAGGATAACAAATTGATTATGGGTAAGATGACGGCTGAAGAAGCACTTAATCAAGGTGTGCGTGATGCTGTTGAATTTGGACCTTTTTTAATCGTAAATGGCGAGCCCTCATTTATTAAAGGCAATGGTGGCTGGGGAACGGCACCTAGAACAGCTATAGGTCAAAGAAAAGATGGTATTGTATTATTTTTAGTAATGGATGGTCGTGATTATGCCCATGGTATTGATGGCGTAGGTATGGTGGAACTTACAGAAATTATGATGAATTATGGTGCTTATAATGCGGCTAATATGGATGGTGGAACATCTTGTGGGCTTGTAATTAATGGTAAACTAACTAATCAACCAGTTAATGGTAGTGGAAAGAAGACTACTAGAGCAATTCCAAACGCTTGGGTTGTAACCGAATAATTATTATTTATAGACATATATTTACATTGATAATAGATTTTTTTACAATGGTCTTTATTGGTGTTTGATATAATAATAATATGAGGTGGTATTGGTTATGGCTAAGCGAAGAAAAAGAGGAAAGAAAAAAGGTTTTTTGATTTTCTTTATTGTTTTAATATTAATTGGTATTGGAGTTTATATTTGGTTTAATCATGAGGATGTGAAAAAATTTCTTCCTGAAAAAGTTAAAATTACTAAAAAATTAAAGATCGTCGATGAAGATTCTAAAAGTAGACCGATAGCAGTTATGATTAACAATAATCATGCTGCTTGGCCACATGCGGGACTTCAAGATGCTTATATTACTTATGAGATTTTAGCTGAAGGTGGGATTACGCGTTTAATGGCATTATTTAAAGATAAGGATACGGCAAAGATTGGTTCTGTTAGAAGTGCCAGACCTTATTATTTGGATTATGCGTTAGAAAATGATGCAATTTATGTTCATTATGGTTGGAGTGATCAAGCGAAAAGTGATATTAGTTCACTTGGAGTGGATAATATTAATGGTTTGACGGCTTCTAGTGTTTTTTGGCGAGATAAATCTTTACATAAAGCGACAGAACATACAGTGTTTACTAGTATGGAAAAGATTAAAGAGTATGCTCATGAAAAAGGATATGACCGTGATACAAATAAAGATTTGCTTTTAAATTATAGTACTTCTGAGATTGATTTAAGTAAAAGAGAAGATGCGATAAAAGCCGATACAGTTTTTATGAAATATTCATATTATACTGATAGCAGTTATGAATATGATAGCAAAAATAAGGTTTATAAACGATTTATGTCAGGTGAACCACATGTTGATGCGGTAACTGGTAATCAATACACATATAAAAATATTATTATTACGCCAATAGAGGCACATACTTATGATTCTTATGGAAGGTTAGAACTTGAGGATGTTGGCTCTGGTGATGGATATTACGTGACTGATGGCTATGCAGTGCCAATTACTTGGTCTAAGAGTAGTAGAAGTAGTCAAACAGTTTACAAAAATATGGATGGAAATGAGATAAAAGTTAACGATGGAAATACTTTTATTCAAATTACTCCACCATCTGAAAGTATTGAAATTAAAGGTAATAACGAAGAAAACTTAGAAAATTAGTCAATTTGTAATTTATTTATAAATATGATATACTGAATAGGTAACTTTGAGGTGAAATATAATGAGTAGTCATAAAAAAGACTTGCAATATATGAGCATAGTTAATAATATATTGAATAATGAAGAGTTTTTAAAGATAAAGAAAATAGAACATCATGGAATTAGTAGATATGATCATTCTTTAAAAGTTTCTTATTATTCTTATAAAATAGCAAAAATTTTACATTTGGATTACGAACAAACAGCGATTGGTGGTTTACTTCATGATTTTTTCTTAAGTCCAGAAGATAGAACACAAAGTGAGCGTATTATTTCAGTGTTTACACATCCAAAACAAGCGGTGTTGACGGCTAAGGAACAATTTAATTTAACAGCTAAGGAAGAAGATATGATTAGGTCACATATGTTTCCCATAAATTTATCTATTCCAAAGTATGCGGAAAGTTGGATTGTAAGTATGGTAGATAAGTGTGTGGCAACTAATGAATTTGCATTTAAATTTAGATTTAAACTTAAATATGCTTATAATTTCTTCTTATTCTTTTTAATTAGTGTTATGAAAATTTAAAAGGGTCTTTATAAATGACTCTTTTTTTGTTATAATTAGTTTGTTGTCTCTGTAGCTCAGTAGGATAGAGCAACCGCCTCCTAAGCGGTAGGTCGGCAGTTCGAATCTGCCCAGGGACGCCATTTTGATAATAATTTATAATATAGATAAAAAAGAGGAATGAATATGGCAGAAAAAAGTCAGCTTCTTTTTTTACCGTATATTCAGTTGATGCGCGATAAAGAAGAGGTAATAAGAAAATTAGAGTTTTTACTAACGAGTAATCAAAGGGAGTTTTCGTTACCTATAAATTAGGCGGCTTTGCTTTTTTTAATTGATTGTGATAATTTAAATGGTGGACCATATCCGGAGGATTTTGAAAGAAACATTAATTTTTTGGTACACGAATATTGTAAGAATACTAAGCAAAATGTCATTATGACAAAAGAAGAAGTACTAAAGATTATCGAAAGCAGGTGCTCATGCCGGGTTTCATCAGAAATAAATTAGATGATTGCGTTAAGGTATGCTAAGTTGTATAATGCACATATTAGCAATGTATATTCTAAGTTATCTTTGGATGTAATTGAAAAAGTATGTAAGTCTATTTCAGATAATTAAAGTTTGTTATTAGTAATGAGGCTTTGGCTTTTTTTCATATTTAGGGGGTTTTATGAGTAGGAAAATTTATACGGAAGATGCTAGATTAACTGATTTAACTGAGGAGACTGTTAGTAATAAAAAGTTTGAGGGAATACAAGATAAGGTAATACTTAAAAATGTGACTTTTGAGGATTGTATTTTTAAAAATGTGAATTTTGAAAATGTGGAATTTGCAGGTGTAGATTTTATTAATGTGATTTTTGAAAGTTGTGATTTATCAAATAAAAGTATAGATGAAAGACTTATTAAAAATGTGATTTTTAATAATTGCCGTTTATCTGGTATGAGTTTTATCGATAGCTTTATTAAAAATACGGAATTTAATTTGGTTTATGGAAGATATTTAAATATGTCAGGTTCTAATATGTCTGATGTAAAAATTAAAGATTGTGATTTTTCTGAAAGTTCATTTATCGATGTAAAAATTAAAAAATTAAGTATGAATCATAATAATTTTGAGAAGGCAGAGTTTTTGAATACTTCTTTAAATAATGTGGATTTTTCTTCTTCTAATATTACAGGGGTTTTGTTTGATTTATATAGTGTGAAAGGGATGATAGTGGATAGTTTGCAATGTTTTGAATTAATGGGGTTACTTGGTGTTAAAGTAAAGTAGTTAAAAAATATATATTTTGATATATTAATGTGTTATAATTTAAATAGATATAAATTGACAATTTGATGAAATTAATATAGAATAATTACCATTAAAGTGAGGGATTAGTATGAATTTAGAACAAAGGATTGAGAAGTTAGAACGTGCTTTAAAGGATAATCAAGAAAGTCTTAAAAAATATGAGCGGGTATCTAAAAAAAATAAAGATGATAAGTCACTTGATTTAACGATTAAAATGTTAAAAACTACAATTTATAAGATTCGTGGAGAACTTTCTATTTTGAAGAAAATGGAAGATTTGGAAAATAAATATCAAAATAGAGAACCTTTAAGTTTTCATTTTGTCGATTTTGATATGGCAGATGATATATTGCTTCCTGCCGGTGATATAAATTACAATAATGCTTATCTTCAACAAAGACGATTATTAGAATTAGAACTTAATCATTTTAATAAACAAGCTATTAAAGGAATTGATTTTGATAGCAGTAATTATGAAAATGTTTATGATCAAGCAAAGAATGATATTTTGAGTATGAAAATTGATACTAATTTCAAAAACAATGAGATGGTCAATGAAAATATCAATGAAAAAGAGGAAGCTCAAGGTTTACATTTTAAAAAAGATGATTTAGGAAATAATGTAAAATCTGATATGGAAGTTAATGGAAGTCATTTTAAAAAAGTCCAAGCTGTTAGTGATAATGATTATAATCCTTATGTTGGTGGTAGGCATTTTAAACCTAATCAGAGTGATTATACTTTTATAGAATTTGAAAAAGATGGTTATGGTTATATAGTTGGTAATTTTACAAGTGATTTTTTAAATAATAATCATGAACAATTAAATATTAGTTTATTAAATGATGATCTTAAAGGTGTAAAATTAATTAATAATGTTTCTTTTGGACTTAATGATATTGAAGGATTAGATGGCGTTCAGATTAATGTAACAAGAGATGGGGATATACAAGTAATTGGTAATGTAGAAAATCTTAAATATCATAATGTGGATAATAAGAAAAGTGAAGAACAAAGCAAGGAAGATAAAGATATATCTGAGTTAGAGACAATTTCAGATGAAGAGGTATCAAATGAGAAAGATGATTCAGGCTTGGATATATTACCAGCAGATTTTGTACCTGTTTCAGACGATGAGGTGTTGAATGAGAAGGATGACTCAGGTTTGGATATATTGCCAGCGGATTTTATGCCTGTTTCAGATGGTAATGTTAATGAATCTATTAATGATAAAGTTCCAAATATAAATGAGGATTCTAATGATAAATCTTTAAGTAATGGGGCAGTACCGATGAATGAGGTTCCAGTTGGACCGATTAAAAGAAAAGAAGCTAAGCCTTCATTAATTGAGAAATTTAAAAATTTAAAGACATATCAAAAAGTATTGATAGTTGCAGGTGCGATAGCTATAGTAGGGGCTGGAGTATTTGTTGTTGGTCCACAAATTTTGAATGGAATTAATCATTTGTTAAATCCTGATAATACAAATACAATTAATCATGTGGTTAGTACAGTAAATGATACGATGGCTAATACACAGAATGCGGGAATAGATTATAGTAGTATTGGACAAGGTCAGACGGTGTTTACTAATGCTTACGATGCAGCAAATAATGTCAATGGAACTATTTCTAATGAATGGTTTAGTAATAATCCTTTAGATGTGTTTAATACGGCAACACATAGTTATATGGGTTTATCACCAGAACAGTTAAATGATCCATCATTTATGGCACAGTTAGCAAAAGATCCAAATAATGCCATTTTGTTTGGTAATAGTATGGCAGATCCTTCTGGATTTGTGGGACTTGATGATGTAGTTAATACGGTTACTAAAGTAAGATAAAGGGGAGAAAATGATGACAAATGGTGTGCATACAATTGTAGAATTTGGTGATAATGATAAATGGTTTGTTATTGCTGAGAAAATGATAAATGGAAATAAATATAGTTATTTAATTAGGGTAAATGATACTGAAGATGATTTTATAGATGAGTTTCGAGTTGTTAGAAGTTATTTTAAAGGAAAAGATGAATATATGAATGTGGTTAATGGTGATGAACTGAAACAAATTATGCCTATTTTAGTGCCTGAGGTAAAAAAACTAATGGGAAAATCAGATGAGTTAAAAAAAATTTTGAATTTAGATATTAAAAATTAGATTTGGACTGCTTGTCAGTCTTTTTCTGTAAAGGAGGATTAAGATGATAAAAACTAAAAAACAAGGATTGCTTATAGTTCTTTCTGGTCCTAGCGGTTCAGGAAAGAATACAGTGTGTGATGAGTTAAAAAGAGAGAATCCAAATATTTGGGAGTCTATTTCTATGACCAGTAGAAAGCCTAGGAAAGGTGAAATTGATGGTGAATCTTATTATTTTGTGACTGCTGATGAGTTTGAAGAAAATGTTCGCAAAGATAAGATGCTGGAGCATGCTATTTTTGCAGGTAATTATTATGGAACACCTAGAGAAAGCGTACAAAAACATTTAGATAATGGTGAAGATGTTATTTTAGTTATTGAAATTCAAGGCGCTTTACAGATTAAAAAGAAGTTGCCACAAGCACTATTTGTGTTTTTACTTCCGCCTAGTATGAAAGAGTTAAAGAGAAGATTAGTTGATAGACATACTGAAAGTAAAGAAAAAGTTATGGAAAGATTTTCTACTGCTTATAAGGAGATTAATGAACTTTCTAAATATAATTATGTTATTGTTAATGATAAGGTTGAAGATGCGGTTTCAAAACTGGAAGCTATTATTAAGGCTGAAAAATGCAGAGTGGATAGGATTGAAGAAGTATTTTTAGATAGTCCAGAAGAAAAAATACATGAAAGTTTGGTCGATAAAGATTTGGAAAATAAACCGGTTGATATGAATAATCTTAAATAAGGGGTGAAGAGATGAGAATATTTGTCGATGATTATGTCCAAGTTAGGTATGTTAATTTATATAATAAGAAAGTGTCTCATGATTTGAAAATTTTGGCTATTGGCGATGTACATATTAGTAGTTTGGTTAGTTTAAAAAAAATTAGTTTTATAAAAAAGCAAATGGAAAGAGAAAAAGCAGATTATATTGTTTTTACTGGTGATTTGATAGATAATATAGATGATATTGAAAATGATGATGTGATTTTTAAGGTTAATGATTTGTTATCTTGTGCGGTTAGATTAGCACCTACTTTTGTGGTTTTAGGGAATCATGATTATATTCATAAGAAAAATGGAAGAGTTGATTTGGCAGGTGTTAAAAAGTTTTATACTAATATTAAAGGGGTTAAGGTATTAGATAATGATGTATATTTTGATAAATATATTTGGATCATGGGGTATACGGAAACTAAAAAGTATTATATGAAAAAGGAATATGATGTTAAAGCATTTTATGATGATTTTAAAAGTCATAAAGAGCTTTATGAAAGTGTGAATAAAGAGTTACCAACGTTGGCATTAATACATTCACCTGAGTTTAGTAAGGATAAAAAATGTGTGGATATGTTTCATGATTATGATTTAATTATATGTGGTCATACTCATGATGGATGTGTTCCTTTTGGCTTTGGTAATTTTAAGAGAGGTCTTATTAGTCCTAAAAAAACTTTTTTTCCAAAAAATGTACGCGGTATTCGAAAACTTGGTGTTAATTATATTTTGATTACTGGTGGAGTGGTTAAGATTCAAAAATGTGCACCGAGGTTACTTCATCCATTAAATCATTTTTGCCCTGTGCAGATGGATGTAGTGACACTTAGTAATAAGATAGATGTTAGTATTAAGAAAAAGTGGTATTAGTTTTATTATGGGCAATATTTTAAATATAGATATTGTATGTAATAAAAAATTAGTAAAAAGATATGATACAAAAGTTAACAGTAGATAATTTTAAAACTTAATACTGTCATAAAATTACTTTATGACAGTATTTTTGTAACCAAATGCCTACTTTTACATATTTTAATGTAGAGGTGGTTATGTGAATAATTTACAGGTGGTTGTAGATGCTGGACATGGAGGTACAGATAGTGGCGCTGTAAGTAGCTCTGGTGTTAAAGAAAAAGATTTAACTTTAATGATTGCGCAGTATATGTATGAAGAGTTTCAAAAGAGGGGAGTGCCAGTTACTTTAGTTAGATCTACTGATGAGACAGTATCACCAACTGAAAGGGTAGATAGAATACTGGCAGCTTATGGTGATAATCCAAATGTAGTAATTATTTCAAATCATATTAATGCGGCTGGTTCTGCTACGCAAGGTGCTGAGGGAGCAGAAGTTATTTATGCTTTAAGAGATGATGATACATTAGCTTCTAATATTTTAACGGCTTTGGGTAATGCAAATCAAAAAATGAGAAAGTTTTATCAAAGAAGGTATCCTAGTGATACATCTAAGGATTATTATTTTATTCATAGGAATACAGGGAAAAATACGCATCCAGTTATAGTTGAATATGGTTTTATCGATAATCCTGAAGATTTAAATAAAATTCAGAATAATTATAAGAAATATGTTGATGCAGTGGTTGATGCGGTTATTGCAACAGCAGAAGGGGAGAGTATTCCAACTTTGCCGGAGAGTGGAAATTATTATGTGGTACAAAATGGTGACAGTTTATGGAAAATCGCTAATAAGTATGGGATTACAGTTAATGAACTTAAAGATTTAAATGGACTTACTAGTAATAATTTAACTGTTGGTCAAATATTGGAGGTGCCTGGCTTAGATAATACTGGTTTAACATATACGGTACAAAATGGCGATAGTTTATGGAAGATTGCTAATAAGTATGGAATGACGGTAGATGAACTTAAAAGTTTAAATGGACTTACTAGCGATAATTTAAGTGTGGGGCAGGTTTTAAAAGTTTCAAATGATATTGCTGATTCTGATGAGAAGACATATACGGTTAAAAGTGTTGATAGTTTGTGGAGTATTGCGAATAGATTTGGAACAAGTGTTAATACTTTAAAAAGTTTGAATGGACTTACTAGTGATGTGTTAAGTATAGGACAGGTTTTAAAGATTCCAACTGATTTAGATAATAATACATATACAGTGAAAGCTGGTGATAGTTTATGGAATATTGCAAATAAATATGATATTACAGTTAATGAACTTAAAGATTTAAATGGACTTACTAGTAATATTTTAAGTATAGGGCAAGTTTTGAAGGTGCCAAGTGATGGGAATACGTATATAGTTAAAAGTGGTGATAGTTTGTGGAGTATTGCAAATAGATTTGGAACAAGTGTTAATACTTTAAAAAGTTTGAATGGACTTACTAGCAATAATTTAATGATTGGTCAAGTATTAAGATTACCATGAAAGATTTTATTTTATATTTTTAACAAGGTCAAATCTGTATCCTTGTTTTTTCATATTTTTGATAAAAGAATCTAAAGCTAAATAATTACCTTTATTTTTAGGATGTAGTAAGTATATAGCACCGTTATGGACTCTTTTAGTTAGTTCACCTAGAGCTTTTTCTTTGGTAACATCTTCTTTAAAATCTAAATAATCGGCACTATAAAAATAAGTTCTATAGCCTAAGTCTTTCATTATTTGTAAGTCACGGTAACTCCATTCGCCTCTTGGATCACGGTAGACTTTATCCATGTTTTCGCCGGTGATTTCGTAGTATGTTTTTTCAACGTTTTGGATTTCTTTGAGGTATTTATCAAAGTTTTCTTTGGTAGCTAGAGAAGGCATATTTAAATGATTAGATGTATGGTTGGCAATTGTATGACCATTTTTTGCCATTTTTTTAATAAGTTCTTTATTTTCTTCGATAAATTTACGACAGAGGAAAAAAGTGGCTTTGACATTATTTTTGTCTAGGACGTCTACTATTTCTTTGACATATGTTTGGAGTCCACCTTCATCAAATGTTAGATAAAGGACTTTTTCATTTGGCCCCATAAAGAACGCATTATATTTTTTTAGTTCGTTTATATCGGCGCCTCCTGATGGTCTTTTACCATCTAATTTATTATTACTCCACCAACCTCTGGTTTGATTATCGATTTTGTCATAGGATTGTTTATAAGTAGGTGTTTTATTTTTGATTACCTTGATGAAACGATGAGCATTAGCAATTTCGTTATTGGAATTTTTGACGGTATATATTAATTCATACGTTCCCGGCTTATTTTGATTTATTTTACCTGTTATTTTGACGTTTTTAGTAATGTTGCCATCTTTAGAATCTTTAGCCATGTAACCTGGCTCTTTATAATTTTGTCCTTGATTTATGGTTATAATATTTTTACCTTTTAAGGTTATTTTAGGAATTTCAATGGTGTTTTTTTGAATGAATTTTAAGTATATACTGATGGCAATTGTAAATGATAGTATTAAGGTTAAAATTAATTTAAAATTTTTTTTCATTTTAACACCCCATCATATTATACTTAATATTTTTTTAAAATATGATGTATAAAGTTTATTTGTACTTTTATAAAAAGTAATATATAATGATTATAGGAGGAAGATTTATGAAAATAACTAAGAAAATTAATGCGGATATTTTTAGAGAATATGATGTTAGAGGAATATATAATAAAGATATAGATGAAGATGTTTCTTATACTGTAGGTAAGGCATTTGGAAGCTATATTAGAAAATTAAATCAAGATAAGGTAATTGTTGGTCATGATAATAGAGAGAGTTATGAGGTTATTTATCCGGCCTTGGTAAAAGGCCTTATCGATAGTGGTGTAGATGTAATTAGTTTAGGAATGGTTACAACTCCGATGCACAATTTTGCTAAGATATATTATAATGTAGAATCGGCTATTATGGTAACGGCCAGCCATAATCCTAAAGAGTATAATGGCTTTAAGATGTCCACTAGAAAAGAAGATTCATTATTTGGAGATGAACTTAGAGAATTTAAAAGATTTTTAGATAAATATGAATTTACGGATGGTCATGGTAGTATAAGTGAGGTTAATGTTTTTCCTTTTTATGCAGATAATTTAAAGAAGTCGCTTAATTTTGGAGATAGGAAAGTTAAAGTAGTAGTGGATTGTGGTAATGGTACAGGTAGTATTTTTATTAAAGATATTTTAGATATGTTTAATATTGATTATGAACTTTTATACTGTGAGAGTGATTCTAATTTTCCAAATCATATCCCAGATCCAGCGGTTAAAGATAATTTGCGAGATTTAGGGGCAAAAGTATGTGAACTTGGTTATGATTTAGGTGTGGCTGTCGATGGTGATACAGATAGATGTGGTCTTGTTTTGGAAGATGGAAGTTTTGTTTCAGCTGATTTAATTATGGTTATGTTTTATAGAGATTTAGCTGATAAAATGAAAGTGCGTAAAGGTGTTTTTGATGTCAAGTGTTCACTTTCTTTAATTGATGAAATTAAGAAATTGGGATTAGAGCCTTGTATGAATAGAACTGGTAGTGTGTATTGTAGGAAATATGTTTGTGACAATGATTTAGATTTTGGGGGAGAATATTCTGGACATTTATTTTTTAGAGATAGATATTTAGGATATGATGATGGAGTTTATGGTATTCTTAGAATTATAGAATTACTTTCTAAAACCGATAAAAAAATTAGTGAGCTTTTGGATGGACTTAATCATTATTATTCGACAGAAGAAATTAAAGTTAGAGTGACTGATGATAATAAGTTCAATATTGTGAGTGGTGTGATTGATTATTCAAAACAAAAAGGTTATGATTATTCTTTGGTGGATGGCATTAGAGTGATGTTTGATGGAGCTTGGGCATTAGTTAGAGCTAGTAATACCGGTCCAGATTTAACTATAAGATTTGAGGCTAAAACTAAAGAGAGATTAGAAGAACTGCAAAAAGAGTTTACGACAGTTATCGATAAATTAAAATAAAAAAAGATTATATGGTATTTATATTGCAATAAGCAGGAAAATATTATATAATTTTTATATGCCGCAATAGTATAGTGGTATTACGAGGCCATGGTAAGGCTTTAATGTAGGTCCGATTCCTACTTGCGGCACCATTTATGTAGTTAACCGCTTGTATAGCGGTTTTATTGTGTTTTAAAATGCACAATATTTTTAATATATAGTGCATTTTTTAAAAATATAGATATTTAAAGCCTAGTTTTTTATAAATGGTTGATGCACGTGGCAACGAGAATATATTGGCAAATATTAAGTTATATAGTTCATCGGCTAGGAAGATGAAACAAAGAGTGTAACTCATAATTAAAAATGTTTTTTTGTTTAGATGTTTAGCTAGATAAAAGCAAAAGGGTACTATTAGATATATAAGTAATAGGCTAGATAGTCCGAATATGAGGACACTTCTTAGGCAAACGTAACCGTTGATATTACCAAAATTCAATATTTCTTTGGTATAATCCCAACATTTGATTCCGTTTATATTTTCCATATACCAGCCACCTATATATTCTAAGATACCACTGATGAAAATACTAATTAAAAAGATGTATAATGGATGTTTTCTTTTTTTATAGGTTAAAAAGAAAATGACTACAGCACCAATAGCATAGATATTAATCCATGGAAGAAAATTTCCACCACGCCAATATATTTCTTGCATACCACTATTAAAGTAGTAAAATATGACTTCATATAGCCAACCAAAGATTCCTGATATGACTACTATTAAACAAATTATACCTAATAGGGTTTGGGTATCAAATTTATAGTCATTGTTTAAATAATTTTTAAATTTTTGTTTCATACATCATACTTCCTTTATTTTATTTTAACAGATAAAAATATTATTTTGTAGTATTTTGTTAATGAATATGTTAAAATGTTGGTAAGAAAGGATTGAAATACTATATGAATTTTAAAGAAAGAATATTGAAATTTTTAAAAATGGATGATTATGATGTTTTGAATATGGATTTAGATAATGATAAGCAAGATGATTCTTCTAATACTGTAACAAATTATGAATTAAATGATAAAGTAGATGCATTTATTAAATGGTACTACGATAATGATAAATTTTCATATTTTGGAAAAGCAAACCGTATGAGAGATTTTATTGAAAAAATGGCTGTTTGGTATGAACTTAGGTATCCAGATTATGAAATAGAGAGAAAGATGTTTGATGTGGAAATTATTAGTGGAAAAGAAATAAGTAAAATAATGTTTCAAGACAATGAGTATATAAATACTTTATTAGATAATTCTTCAAAAATTAGTGAATTTGATTGGTCTAAATTTTATAGTGCAAAGGCATTTATTTCCTCTTTACCAAATTCTGAACGAATATATTTTAAACCTAGATTTCAAAAAAGTTTTTATTTAGGTGAAAATTTTTATGTTCGTTTATCACGAAAGGGAACTGTGTTAGAAATTATTGATATTTTGGGGGATCTTGATTTACTTATTGCAAGTGACAATATTATTGGAAAGAATATTAAAGATGTGGTTAAAATATTTGAAGATAACGGAATAGAAATTAAAGAAAATAGTGATGTTAAAAGAATTATTAAACTGTATGATAATTGGGTATATCAAAAAGATGAAATGTTAAACTGTGTAATGTATAGAATTATTGAAAGAGGCGGCAATAGAATTGGACCGCGAAGAGGATTTTTATTTGCTAAAGAATTTAATAGAAATATTGATATTCCAATGATTTATGGTATTGATACTTCGGATCCAATGCTTGGAGATTTTATTATGGAATATTTAAAAGCTGGGGGAAATGAAGATTTAATATGTTTATATGGATATGGTTTTAGAGATAAACAAAATGAACCTTTACGAACAATTTCTTTGAAAGAAGTGATGAAATTAAAAGGGGTTAGTCTTGAATTGGAAAAAGAAAAGACCGCTAAAAAAGAAGTATTTCAAAGACTTGTAGATGATTTATCTAGTGATGATTTTAGAAAAACAAAGGTTAAACAATTGAGAATAAATAGAAATAAAAAAAAGTAGAGATAGATATAAGATATAGATACATGTGTTAAGTATGTGTCTTTTTTTCTTTTGTTTGAGTTTATTTTTGGAAAATGTGATATTATATATATTGAAAGGTAGGGATAATATGTTACCAGGGAAAGTAGCTATTGTTACAGGAGGAACTAGAGGAATTGGATTTGCCGTTGTAAAGAAGTTTTTAGATAATGGTGCAACAGTCGTGTTATTTGGTACTAGAGAAGAGACTGTACAGGCAGCACTTACTAAGTTGAATCATGAAAATCCAAATTATCCAGTTATGGGAATGTACCCAGATATTACAGATATGGAGGCAGTTGAAAAGGCTTTTGCAGAAGTAAAAAACCGTTATGGAAAAATAGATATTGTGGTTAACAATGCAGGAATTTCTGCTCGTGAAAGTCTTTATAATTATGAAGAAGAGGCTTTTGATAAAATTATTGATTTAAATGTCAAAGCGGTATTTAATTGCTCTAAAGTAGGGGCTAAATATATGAAAGCACAAGGTGGCGGAGTTATTTTAAATACTAGTTCTATGGTTAGTATTTATGGACAAGCTGCTGGTTGTGGGTATCCGGCAAGTAAGTTTGCCGTTAATGGTCTTACTAAGTCACTTGCTAGAGAACTTGGACGTGATCATATTAGAGTTAATGCGGTAGCACCAGGTGTCATTCATACTGATATGGTGGATAGTTTGCCTAAAGAGATGATTCAGCCAATTATTGCTTCTATTCCGATAGGTAGAATGGGTGAACCAGAAGATATTGCTAATGCTTTTCTATTTTTAGCCAGTGATATGGCAAGTTTTATTACAGGAGCTATTTTATCTGTCGATGGGGCAGGTATGTGTTAGAAGATTTATATCTTCTTTTTAGGTGGTTTTATGGATTTTATTAGCAAGTTACAAAAGATGATTGATGAATGTGATAAAATTGTGTTTTTTGGTGGTGCTGGTGTATCTACGGAAAGTGGACTTAAGGATTTTAGAAGTAAAGATGGTCTTTATAATATGAAATATAAATATCCACCAGAAGAAATTTTAAGTCATAGTTTTTTTGTTAGTCATACGGATGCGTTTTATAAGTTTTATAAAGATAAGTTAAATGCTTTAGATATTTTACCAAATAGTTGTCATAAGTATTTAACAAAATTAGAAAAGTGTGGTAAATTAAAATCAATTATTACGCAAAATATTGATGGGTTACATCAAAAAGCTGGTAGTAAAAATGTAATAGAATTACATGGAACTATTTATGAGAATTATTGCATTAAATGTGGTAAAAGTTATGATGCTGGTTATGTATTTAATTGTGAAGGTATTCCGATGTGTGATTGCGGTGGTGTAGTTAAACCTAAGGTGGTTTTATATGAAGAGGCTTTAGATGATATGGTAGTGGAAGAGGCTATTTATCAGATTAAAAATGCTGATTTATTAATTATTGGCGGTACATCACTGACAGTTTATCCAGCTAGTAGTTTTGTTAGATATTTTAAGGGAAAATATTTAGTTATTATAAATAACGATAAGACTAGTTATGATGGTATGGCTGATTTAGTTATTCACGATAAAATAGGCGATGTGTTTGAAAAATTAAAAATATAAATGTTGATTATTGATATGAACCCCGTTTCTTGGACATAGAAACGAGGTTTTTATATGAGTAAATTAAGTTATGAAGAAAAAATAGAAATATATAAAAAGAGAAAAGCGGGAGAAACGTTAAAAACTTTACAATCTA
>CALVRX010000044.1 GCA_944358815.1 uncultured Bacilli bacterium
CACTTTCAGCAGTTGTTGCCTCTTTTTTAGTTTTAAAACCATGTTTTTCAAATTGTTTATGATTTCCATACACATCATCAGCATAAGCCCTATAATACCATTTCTTCGTTTTCTTATCTTGATATACTGGCATAATTATTAGTCCTGTTACTAGCTAAATTAAGTTTTTGTTCGTTTATTGCCATTTGTGTAATATATTCCAAATCTAAATTAAGATATTCTAGTAAATTTTTCATAGGTATTACTATTGTCTTTCCCTCTGGAAGTTTTTTACCACTGTTGATAATATCATTTTTAATATTATCTCTAATGTGTTCAGCTGCTTTTCTACCACACTGTGCAACTAATTGAATTTCTTTTAAACTAGCCCAAGCTCTGTTTACAACATTATATAGCTCACCATAGGACATATTTCACCTCCTTTCCCTAATACATTTTATCATTTTTCATACTTAGTATAAATACATTTAATTTATAGCTTAAATGTAGACGGTTTTAGTGTTACCGACAACTCCCTTTTAGGATATATACATACTTTTTAAGCAATGTATCTAAGGAGGGTTTTAGCTAACCCACAACTCCTAATGCAAATTAGGCTAATTTTTTGTTTAACGTGTACTTCCCGTTCTCAGCAAACCCTGAGCCAGTCTGAGCGTAAGCACACTATTCGGTTTTCAAAGATCATTTTTAAGGTTACAATTAAATTCTAGTGCAACCTATAAATTGAGTATATAACATAAATACAACCTTGTCAACCTAAAAGTTGCAAAAACCATTGTTTTTTATTATTTAAGTTGAAAAAATATAAAAATTGTGCTATATTTATAACAAAGAGGTGTATTCTTATGTTTGAAACAGTCGGTCAAATGATAGCAAAGGCAAGAGAAGCCAAAGGCTTATCGAAAAGAGAATTATCAAGATTAGCTAACATTAGTGATACTGAATTAGCGAGAATTGAAAACGGAAAACGTGAAATGCCAAATCCTAAAACACTCCGAAAAATAAGTCAATACATAGATGTTAATTATAATGATTTAATGTATGCAGCAGGTTTAGGCTTTCAAGTCAGTCCATTAAATCCTTTTATTAAAAGTTTCTATTCTAATTTAAAAGGAGAAGAATTAAATGCGGCTGAAATAAATGTATTAGGTAGTATAGAAAACAACGAAAAATTAATTAAATCGTGTGAAGAAAATTTAAAAAAAGAAAATATAACAGATCAAGAAAAAGAGCTATTATTAAATACCATAGAAGATACAAAATATCAAATTAATACTTCAAATGAAATAATTAAATTAATACAAAGTATAAAAGTAAAGGAGAGAAACAAAAATGCTAAAAGCTAAAGTCTTTAATATTTTATTAATAATTACAAATATATTAAATATACTATTTTTAATTTTAAGTGGAATTTATGATAACGATAATATGTTTGATTATTATTGGTTTACCACACCATTAATTTTAATATTCTTAGTATTAATTATAAATGAGTGGAGTAAAGAAGGACTAAACTCTGATATTAATAAATCAAAGATTATTAATAGGTCATTTTCTGATATAACGACTATAATTGTAGTGATGTTTGGTCTAATATTTTTAATACTAATGTTTTTAAATAGTATTGATAATGGCATTATAAATAATTTGTATGTAATGACAGGCTTTACAATAATAACAGTAATTGCTGAAATATTTACATATGTTAGCATTAGTAATGCTAGAAAAGAAACTGTAAAATTACTTCAAAAACAACATAACATGAAATAAAAAAAGACGTGGCACGTTTTGTTGAAACTATGTTTCAATGAAAGTGGCGATAGTCTTTTTTTAATACGAAAAACAACGCATTACCTTAACTAATAAATGCGTTGTATAGGGTTTCCAAAGGGAGATCCCTTTGGCACACCTCGTTATTGGCTTTGCCAATATCGTAGTGTGTTACTTATTTGTCAGCAAATAAGTTTTAGTAATAAATCTGATTATTTAAGAACTAATTGCTTATGAGTACCTCTTACTAACATTTCTTCAGAAGTGTGGACATAATTTTCTGATGATACTTCTAAAAGATCTTGTAATTCTTCTAAAGATAAATTATTTAGTACTTCTAAAGCTAAATCATAGCCATTTCCATACCAACGACGATTAATGCTTTTTGGATCGTCTTTTGGTCTATCATATGATGGCTTATCATTTTCATAATCTTTATAACTTGAATAAGCTCTATCACCGTGACCACCTTTAATATTATCTGGATCGGTGTATTCATAACGCCTAACAGAACCATCAGATTTAATTTCAGTTTTTGCATCTACATCACCAGTATCTTCATCTGCACTAAACCAATAATTTTTTCCCATTCTATTTCACCTCCTTTAAGTCTATATAATCAACGATTTCATTTGTTTTATCGTTAATTATTTCTATTCGATGAAAATCAGGTTCAAAACCTTTATATGCTCTTACAGCTAATTTTAATAGTTTTTTTGTTGTCATATTTTTCTCAGATAAACTATCAAATTCATCCCAGTCTAACAGACCATCAAAATCAAAGTAAAGTGCCGTTGGTCGTGTAGCATACCCGCCACTTAAACCACTTGTACCATCATTATAATAAAATTTAAACCTATAAGTATCATTATCATTTGTTTTATCAATTCTTGCATTTATGGCTTCACCGCTTACTGGATCATATAATAAGTGTCCTTTTTTCCCATCAACTAAACACTCACTTTTGTCTACGTAGCCTAGTATTTCATTAGTGTTATTATCAATAATATCTATACGGTAGATATCATTAAATTTTTTTTCATATTCGTTTATTGCCAACTCTAAAAATTTATGAAAATCTTTTTTTTCAATAGCTGTAGTTTTAAAATCTTTGTTTTTAGTTAGCTTTTGAATTTCACTATCAAAGTTTTTAACATCATTATAAACATTATCACTTAACTTTGTACTACCATCTTTATAATAGTATTTAAACCTATACATATAACCATCTCCTTTACTTTAATTATATATTGATTTTTCATTAAAGTAAATTATCCGTTTTTCTTTTAATTAATTTTTTGTCTTGGCAACTATCAATAGATATTTCGGTATCTTTCAGTAAATCTTCTAGTTTTATATTTCCTAATAAAACATCATTGATTTTTAAAACTATATTATCTTTGTCATTATTAGTTCCACATAAATATTTATCAAATAACTTTTCTGCCTCTAAAATAGATATAATTCCCATAGATAATTTAGTTTTATGATATAGTGATAAGTTTTTATTTTTATAACTATCTATTGCCTTAAATAATCTAATAAATCTTAATTTTTCATTAATCTTTAGAGTTTCATAATTATTATCAACGTATAAAGCAGTTAATTTATCAAAGAATATAGGTAAAACTTCGCTATGAATATAATTATTTACTCCGTTATTAAACTCTAACTGAGAGTGTACAACTTCATGAGCATATATTCCAGAAGTTAATACAGAAAGTTTTTGACTTATAACAAATTCCGTAAATATAATTTTCTTTATTTCTTCGTCTTTTCCCAAATATAAGGGATTACAATAGCCACCTTCAATGTCTAGTGTCTTATCAAATAATATTGGAATATCAAAGGGATCAAGATTAGATAAATAATTATTAACTAAATTTATAAATGAATTAAAATCCATTTCATTATGTTTACTGACTATTTCAATTTTTTGTAATAGATCATAGGGTATAAAAGGTATAGAAGTTAGACTAAAAGAATTTTCTAAAAATGGTCTTTTTCCTTTATATAATAACCCGTTAATATTTTTATCATCTAACAAAGCTATTTTAGGTTTTCTTAAACATCTTAACATATCAGCTATATCTAACAAATTAGAAGTTATAGATATTGGTGTAACATCATAATAACTCTCACTTTTACAACCGTTTTCCATAGCACTATTCTCCCATTTAAAATATTGTTTTATATACTATCACAATAAGTTAGCATTTTCAACAAAAATTTACTTTTTTTCTTTAAAAAAATACCATTTTTTTATTTATGGTATTTTTTGCTTTTTTAGAAGAACTATGAATATTTTTATTTATTTGTGATATTTTTGTCATAATATTAGAATCATCTATATAGCTATCATAAAATAACTCGTCCGGTTTCATATTAAATACATGAGCAATTAATAAAGCATTTTTATATGATAATCCTCTTTTATTATTGATTATCTGCCATATAAAAGGTTTTGAGTAGCCCAAAGCATTTGCTATATATTCATAGGTTAATTTGTCTTCTTTCTTTAATGTATGCCGCAGGTTTAGGTTTTCAAGTAAGCCCTTTAAACCCTTTTATTAAAAGTTTTTATTCTAATCTCAAAGGAGAAGAATTAAATTCAACCGAAATAAACGTGTTAGTTATTATAGAAAATAACGGGAAATTAATCAAATCATGTGAAGAAAATCCAAAAAAGAAAATATAACAGATAAAGAAAAAGAGCTATTATTAAATACCATAGAAAATACAAAATATCAAATTAATACTTAAAATGAAATAATTAAATTAATACAAAGTATAAAATAAAAGAGAAAAACCAAAATGCTAAAAGCTAAAATCTTTAATATTTTATTAATAATTATCAATATATTAAATATACTATTTTTAATTATAAGTGAAATTTCTGATAACGATAATATGTTTGATTATTATACTACACCATTAATTTTAATATTTTTGGTATTAATTATAGATGAGTGGAGTAAAGAAGGACTAAACTCTGATATTAATAAATCAAAAATTATTAATAGGTCATTTTCTGATATAACAACTATAATTGTCGTGATGTTTGGTCTAATATTTTTAATACTTATGTTTTTAAATAGTATTGATAAAGGCATTATAAATAATTTATATGTAATGACAGGATTTACAATAATAACAGTAATTGCCAAAATATTTACCTATGTTAGTATTAGCAGTACTAGAAAAGAAACTGTAAAATTACTTCAAAAAAAAATAACATGAAATAAAAAAGACGTGGTATGTTTTGTTGAAACTATGTTTCAATGAAAGTGGCGATAGTCTTTTTTTAATACAAAAAATAACGCATTACCTTAACTATAAATGCGTTGTTTTGGGTTTCCAAAGGGAAATCACTTTGGCACACCTCGTTATTGGCTTTGCCAATATCGTAGTGTGTTACTTATTTGTCAGCAAATAAGTTTTAGTAATAAATCAGATTATTTAAGAACTAATTGCTTATGAGCACCTCTTACTAACATTTCTTCAGAAGTGTGGGCATAATTTTCTGATGATACTTCTAAAAGTTCTTGTAATTCTTCTAAAGATAAATTATTTAGCATTTCTAAAGCTAAATCATAACCAGGACCTGACCAACGACGATTTTGAGTTTTTTTAGCATTTTTACTTCTTTGCCAATCAGGTTTTTCATCTTGCAAATAATCATCCATACTACCCCATTCTTGATGACCATGTCCTTTTTTTATTTGGTCAGGAGTAGTATATGGGTATCTAGATACACTACCATCTGGATGAATATTAGTTTTACTAATTACATTACCATGTTCATCAGTTGTAAAAAACTCAGTATCTGCCATTTTACTTCACCTCCTTTAAATCTATATAATCAACGATTTCATTATTTTCATCGTTAATTATTTCAATTCTATAAAAATCTGGAAGAAAGCCTTTGTAAACTTTCATTGCTAATTCTAAGATTTCATGAACTGATAAATTTTTATAACGTAAATTATTAAATTCATCCCAATCCATTAATCCATCAAAATCATTATACATTAATTCTGGCTTTTTTCCATAACAGTCGCTAATTTCATTAGTGCCATCTTTATAATAATACTTAAATCTATACATATAACCATCTCCTTTATTTTGATTATATATTTATTTTTATTTAAAGTAAACTAGTATATAGCACATAAAAAAGCTAACAAAATTTAGCTTTTTTCAATATCTACAATATCAGTCAAAGGAATAAGTTCATTATCGATTGTAATTAAATGAGTAGAATTACGTCCGACAATCCTTTTATGTACTGTCCCATCTTTTAAAACTAACTTCACATCTGCTTTATATATATAATTAGATGAATTAAAAATCTCATTTAATTTTTGATTAATGTTTTTACCTTTTAATTTAGGTTTCTCTTTTGCATTTCTTTCTTCTTTAGAGTCATGAGAATAATATATATTTTCATTATTTCCAGCCTCTTTGTCAATTTTATTAGCAAACACTTTTGGTAACTTTTTATCCATACATTTCACCTCTAACTAATAATATGAAATAATAATCATAATTTGCTAAAAAAATAATTAAATTTTTTGGTAGTCCAAAATCCAATTATAAACAGAATAATACCTATAAATAATTCCATAACTGAAATATTATTTTTAAATGCCTCATCCAACATCATAAATAGAGAAGCAACCATAAAAGCTAAAACACCTGTATAAGCTAGCGCCTTGTTTTTATTAAATAAAAAGGTAATTAATTTAGATATTAAAATAGTACTAAGAATAAACCCAAAGAAAAATAAACCAACATTAAAATTAATTTGTAAACAAGATATTTTTTCAAATAAATTTAATAATTTATCATACCACCCTAAAGCCATAAAAATTGCCGTCCCACTTATACCTGGTATCACTGTAGTTAATGATTCAATTGAACCTATTAAAACATAAACTAAATTATTATTTAAAGTCATTATTTTGCTTTTTATATTAATAAAATAATAAATTAAACTAAAACAAATAATAAAAACCATTAATTTTGATAAATTAAATTTACTTTTTTTAGCCTCTTGTAAAACATCAGACAATCCACCTACAATTAAGCCAGTAAAAAGTAATATAGTAGGAAAATACACATTCTCTAGACACCATTTTACACTCTTACTTAACATACAAACCCCTAAAGCAGCTCCAATTCCTAATAAAATTAAGAACTTTACATCATTTATCCTTATTTTTGTTGGCTTTGACATAATATTGACAAGTCGTTCGTAAACGCCAAAACTCATCGCAATTACAGCGCCGCTTACACCAGGAATAATTTTTGCTACTCCAATAATAAATCCTTTACATAATAGCATTAAATATTTCATATTACAATATATTTGCTTTTTTATAAATTATGTATAACGATAAGACATTTAAAACTATCTTTAAGACATAAGTAGTTATTTTAAAACATAAAAATGATAATTTTAAATTAAAGATAATTATATTTTAACAATTATATTATATGTGTGTAATTAATGTAGGAAAGGAAGTATAAATATGAGTAATGATAAACTCTTAAAATCTTTAAGTCAACATATGGCGTATTGGTATACATGTGTTCAAGAAGAAAAAGATATTATTTTTCCTGTTAATAAAGTAATCAAGGAAGAAGCCAATAAATTATTTAGAAAACGTTACCAAAGTGCTGATACCATTATTAGTGAAACAGGAAATATATATAAAATAGCCAAAGAAATATGCTGTGAAAGTAATAAATGGTCTTATACCTTTTATTTAGACGATATGAATAAAAATTATAATTTAAAAAAAAACTGTGCTAAAATTTTAAAATATTCTTTAAATGCTACCAATCATGATAAATTAAAAACTATCCAGAAATTAAAAATACCTGGAAAACTTATTATTATAAATACTAATTCAAATGAAATTAAAGATATAACAAATACTGTTTCCCCATATTTAAAAACCTTAGCCTATATTAATACGAAAGCAAAACAAGTAATTGCTTATCCTGATATTATTGTTACAAATACAAATCAAATAATTCTTTTTTTAAATTATTATCATCATCACCACATGAATAAAAGAATTAATAAAATAAAAAAGGCTTTAAACAAATATTTACATATTTATATTAAAATAAAAAATAATAAATAATAATTATGGTGTATAATGAACATAGGTGATACATATGCAACAAATCGTATCAAAAAACACAATGCAAAATAGCGATACATATACTATAAAAACAAAAACAACATCACTTGAATTAATGAATAAAGCTGCTCAAGCCGTTATGAAAAATTATCCATTTAAAGGCAAAGTATTAATAGTTGCCGGAATTGGTAATAATGCAGGTGATGGCTATGCCTTAGCTTATCATTTGAAACAAAAACATATTGATGTCGAAATATTACTAACCGAAAATAAGTTTTCTAAAGATGGTAAATACTATTTTGATTTGTGCTTAAAACTAAATATCCCAGTATTTATGAATATACTTGATTTTAGTCAATATGATATTTTAGTTGATGCTATTTATGGTATTGGATTTCATGGGAACATGCCTAAAAATATAGAAAAAATAATTCAAAAAATGAATAAGTCAAATATTCCAATTATTAGTATAGACATAAATAGCGGATTAAATGCTGATAATGGTTTAGCAAAAACTTGTATTCACTCAACATTAACCGTCTCTATTGGTGCTTTAAAACCAGGTCACTTACTTAACATGGCAAAAGACAATATTGATAATTTAATTAATGAAAATATTGGTATTGAAATAAAAGGTGAAACATATTATCTTTTAGAAGATACAGATTTTAAAAATATTATCCCAGAAAGAATGAACTATAGCCATAAAGGTAATTATGGATTAGTTGGTATTATTGGTGGTTCACAAAATTATACTGGTTCTGTCAAATTAGCTAACCTGAGCTTGTTATCATTAACTTCAGGTGCCGGAGTGGCTAGAATTATTGCGCCAAGTTCATTGATTCCAAGTATCAGTCCTTATTTACTAGAAAGTACAATATATCCTTTACCTGATAACAATGGACAAATTATCTATAATAAAGAGAATATAGATAAAGCCTTATCTAAAGTTACTGCTCTTTTAATAGGTATTGGCTGGGGACAAAATAAAAATAATGAACAAATATTAAATTATATTTTAAATAATTACCATATTCCTATAGTCATTGACGCTGATGGTATCAATACATTATCCAAAATTCAAAATATAAAACCAGGATTAATTCTAACACCTCATTTAATGGAATTTTCTAGATTAACAGGATTATCAATAGATGAAATTAATCAAAATCCTATATTGATTGCCAAAAATTATGCTAAAAAGCATAACATTATCTTATTATTAAAAGGTCCAGCAACTATTATTACAGATGGTAGTGAGGTATATATTACTAATACAGGATGTCCAGGTATGGCAACTGCTGGTAGTGGAGATGTTCTATCTGGTATCATTATAGGTCTTTTAGGTTATCTAAAACCAGATATTAAAACTATATCTTTTGCTGCTTATATAAATGGTCTTGCTGGTATGTCCGCACAAGCAGAAAAGGGTAGTGTTAGTATGCTCGCAAGTGATACAGTAAAAAATATAAGCCATATTATTCAAAAATTTACCCAAAAATAAGCCTTTTCATTAAAATTTCATATCAAATTATTGATAAAAAAACCTTAAATATGTTATTATATAAAAGGAAAGAAGAGGTACAGTATGAATGAAAACAAAAGAATAATAGTATTTTTTATCACAATATTTTTAATAGTAGCTGTAATATTAGTAATTGCTCTATGGCCAGAACCTGATCAAACTTTTGCTTGTAGTGTTAAAGGTGATAAAGATTATAATAAATTAGGTAGTATTAATTATAAACAATATGAATGTTTGTCAAAACAGGATGGTAAATATGCTTTAGTTATTTCTGATGGTATAAATAATTCAGAGAAAAAAGCTCTAAATAAGGCTGCACAAAATAACGGAGTAGGTATTTATTATCTTAGTGATGAAGTTTCAAATACAGACTTAAAAAACATCAAAAAAGATTTAAAAACTGATAAAGTATCTTATGATGACACTGCATTAGTTCTTGTTCAAGATGGTAAAGTTACTGATGGACTTGACCAAGACTTAAATAAACAAGATAAAATTACAGATTTCTTAGTTGATTCTGGTTTCGTAAAATATACTTGTAACGTTGAAGCTGATGAAGACTATCCAAACTTAGCTAAATTAACATATGATCAATATAACTGTTTATATAACAGTAATATTCCATTTGTTATGGTTATAACTCAATCAACATGTAGCTATTGTCAACAATATCTACCATTTGCTAATGATTATGTTGGTGCCAATAATTTGCCAATGTATGTTTTAGAAATTGATACTATGGATAGTAAAGATGTTCAAGATATATTATCATCATTAAGCTATTTTGATGATAATGATAGTTGGGGCACACCACTTACATTAGCTATCAAAGATAAAAAAGTAGTTACTGAAATTAGTGGATATACTAATAAAAATGAAGATTTAGATAAAGTCTTTGAAGAAATTGGATTAAAATAATGAGTACTAAACTCATTATTTTTATAAAAAAGCTTTGGATTAATGTTTACAATTGTAACCATCATTTTCCAAAGCTTTTAAACTTTCAGTATAAGAAATCTTATTTGATAAATTTAAAATTTTTTTAGCTTCATTATTCATTTTACTATAATTTGCTTGAATAGTAATTATAATATTGTTATCATTTATAGTAGCCTTATATTCTATGCCTTTTTTGTTTTTTAAATTACTAAAAGAATTTTCAAAATCTTTTAATAATATATCTTTATAATCTTGAAACTCATTATTTATTTTAAACTCCATTTCAGCATTATATTCATTTATTTGATTATTTGTAAATGAAATTTTTTGATGCTCAGTAGCTATACCTGATTCTATTTTGGTTATTTTTGAACAATCTAAAGTTTTATTTTCACACCCAGTTACAAAAAATAAAGCTAATATTATTATAAATAATTTAGTATGTCGCATTTTATCACCACAATAAGTATAACCTAAAATTAGTGATTTAATCAACCAAAAAAAGTATCAAAGCCAAATTTTAATAATTAAATAAATTGTTAAATATAAATATTTTGATTAATAAAGATTTATTAACTATTATTTATTTTTTAACATTTCTTTTTTCCAATCATCTTCTAAATGACTAAAATCTTATAATAATCTTTCAGCGTAATTTTCTTTAACTGGCTCTTTTACTATATATTTATCAAAAAAATCCGCTATTTCAAGTTCAATTTCTTTTAAATCTTTGACTTCAATACCTTTAAGAGTGTTTGCTTCCTTATATACTGTATACCAACTTTCTATTTTCTCTTTTAATTTATTAAAATTAATTTTATCTTCATCAGCATAAAAATTACTGTTTAATATGATACCTATATTTTCTAATACACCGTCAAAAAATGAACTAGTATTTCTCGGTTTATCTACCTTAGAATCAGTTATTTTTCTTTCTTGTCTCTTTTTTCTATTTTCTTCTCTTAATTTTTTTACATATATCTCATGATTTTTCTTTTTGTAATAATTATGTATTGGAGCAAATAATCTTATAATTTCATTTAAATCTACATCTTCATCTTTTAAATATACAGATTTATCAAAATATTTTTGATCTAAATAATTTAAATCTTTATCCATATTATCAAGAAAATCATCAGTAATATTAATATCATTGTTTAATAACTGATTTATTTCCACAATTAATTTTTTTATTAATCGAAAATCATTATAATATTGATTATCGTTTACTAGACTTTTTAAAATGTCTAGCATTTTGTTTAAATCTTTTTCTATAATGTTAATCTCCTCCTTATAATTTTATAAACATATTAACACCTTTTATTATAAAATTCAATATATCTTTAAATATTGCAATAGAGAATAAAGGAGTAAGTGTTGCTTTAGTTTCAAAATATTTAGGTAATAGTGATATAGCTATAACCTTAAATATATATTCGCACCTGTTTAAAAGTGAATTACAAAATATAGCCGAAGAATTAAAAGATTTATAATAAAAAACTAGGAGCTATGAACGTGTCTCTTAGTTTTTTTGAAAAAAGTGATATAAATGCGATATTGCATAATAAAAACCCTTGAAAAATAAGGGCTTACTATCATTTTGGTGGAGAATAAGGATTTTATTTATTGATTTTAAATAATTTTAAAAATATAATTTTCCTTTTAATTTTAACCTTTTTAATTTATTTAAGTTTAAAAAAGTTTAGAGTAAATTTATAAAAATTAAGAAAAATGATATAAAAATGATACTAATTATATAACATCATTTGACAATATTATAAAATGTTGATACTATACCAATAAAAGAGGAATTTCAATGACAAAACAAACTGTTCAAGAGATTTATAAGGAATATTGATCACAATCATCTATTGGATTTTCAGATGTAATGGGAATTCACGAAAATGAACATGATAATAGTGGCGGACATCCAGATTATCATAATGACTCACACGATAATACATCGGGTGCACGCCAAATGGTATTAAAAAAACGTGCAACAGATTAATACTTTAATTAAACCAACGCATAGATGCAATATGCGTTGTAAATATTGTTTCCATGAAAAATATGGATACTCTAATGATTTATTAGATATAGAGAAATTAAAAAAATATATTGCATTATTATGTTCAGAATATGATTTTATTAATATTATTTGGCATGGTGGCGAACCATTGCTTGCACCACTACCGTTCTATGAAGAAATTTATGATTTCTGTGATTATTTTGATAAGGAATTTTTATTTACTATTCAAACTAATGGTACATTAATTAATCAAGAAACTGTGGATTTTTTCAAGAAAAGAGAGACTAATTTTGGACTTTCATTTGATGGATTAAATAATGAATATACAAGGGGTAACACATCAAAAATTTTAGACAGCATAGGATTATTACAAGAAAATGGTTTCAAACCTGGAGCTGTTTTAGTTGTTAATAAAACTAATGTTTCTAATTTGATTGATGAATATAATTTTTTTAATTCTATAGATGTGGGATTAAAATTAAATCCAATGTTTATCGATGGAGAAGCTAAAATGCACAAAGATGATTTAGGCTTGAATCCTGATGAGTACATAGAAAATTTTGTTAAATTCTTTAAATATTGGACTTTGGATAATAATGGTAAAATTAATGTAGCTACATGTAATGAATTGGTGAATCTAATTTTAAATGAACATTCAGGAGTGTGTACTTTTAATTCGTGTTTAGGAAAATGGTTATGTTTTGATTCTGATGCAAATATTTATCCTTGCGATAGATTATGTACCCCTGAGTATTCTTTAGGTAGCGTTGACACTTTATCTAAAATAAATCAAATATTTGAAAGTGATGTATTTTATGATTTATTGAAAGAAAGTGTAGAAAGAAGAACAAAATGTATAAAAAAATGTGAATATTATAAAAACTGTTATGCTGGTTGTAATGCAAATGCAATATTAAATAAAAATGACGGATATGAAAATGGTATTTCATGCTATATTCATAAAGGTATTTTAGAAAGAATAAAAAGTTATGTTCTAGAAAGTGTCGACAACACACAAAAATTAAATCCACAATATGTTAAAACTTTAGAACGTGCTAAAAATAGAAGAAGGTAAATATGAAGGGAAAAATAAAAACTGTATATCATGGAAGCACATGTCAAGGCCTAAAAAAAATCAAAAAAAATAAAAGCACACATGGTGAGGCATGGGTATATGGAACTTTATCTAAAGCAATTTCTACAATTTTTATAAGTAATAGAGGTAGTGATTTATATTATTATTTGAGTGGTGATGGAACAGAAAATAACCCGGTAATTCTAGTGGAACGAAAAGAAAATATGTTTAAGGATATTTTTAATGTTTCAGGCTCACTTTATACATTAAGTGGGGAAAATTTTATTTCAGGGAAAACCAGTTGGTCAGCAGAAGTAGTTAGTGAGTTTGATGAAGATGTTCTACATGAAGAACATATAAATAATGTCTTTGAGAAACTTAAAGAATTAAATGACAAAGGAGAATTAAAACTCTATTTATATCCTAACAGACCAACTTTCATCCCAAAAGATAATAGTGATTTAATTCCCAAAGTTATCAGGTGGTGGAAAAGAGGGTTAAATATTGAGCCATTTTTCAAATTATACCCAGAATTAGAAGAACAGTATTTAAAACAATTAAAGGAAAATGAGGAATAAGCTCGTTTTCTTTTTAAATAATATTATTTATGGTATCACTATTTGTGCTGTAATCATGGATACATTATGATATAAAAGTGCAATTAGTAATAATATTGTATATTTTGTTATTAAGGAGGAAGTAAAAATGATACATATAAAGTTAATATACAAGATTATCTTCTTATAAAAAAAGAACAATCTATTTTAAAATTTAAAAGGTTATGGAGATATTTTAAAAGAGCCTACGTTAGCATAAGAGCATTATTTATTGTATGTATTTTTACACTAATTTATTTAATTGTAATTTATTTTATAGGTAGATCAAATTATAAATACAGTACCGTTTTAGATGCACTATGGGAATTTAAGGAATATTTTTTATCAACATTTATAATCACTTTTGTCATTGATTTTTCAAACAAAGAACAACAAAGACATAAAAATCTAATAAATCAACAATATATTGCGGAAGATGTTATGACAATGAGTAATGAAATAATAAGAACATTATTAAAGTTTATAGATTATGAATATCAAGAAGATATTTTCTTAACGGAAAACCATAGAAAATATCTAGAAGATAGTTTAACACATTTTAAATGCGGTTCTACAATAAAAGCTCAACAAACTGAAATTGAAGAGTTAAGAATCAATATTAATAAAATGACTAATCTACTACAAACGGTTTGTCATGGCATAAAGCAAAATCAATATATAATATCTAATTATGATAAGATTACAGGCATAGATTGTTGTACTAATATTAGCCAAACCTTGGATACTGTAATCAATGAAATAAATAAAGACAATAAAACTGAAAAATTAAAAGCAGAAATAATTAAATTATCAGAAAAATTATTATTTATTTGTGAGTTATTAAGAAGACCTTGGAGATGGGATTATAATAGAAATCAAAAAATTAGAAGTATATTGTTAAAATATGCAAATCAGAATGATTTGAATGTGAATGATATAAAACAATGGTTTTAAAGAGTTAAATTTTAAACATAGAATAATTTCCACTATATTTTTTATATAAATTATTTTATACTATAAAAGTAAACAATGATATAACAATGATATTGTAAAATAAAAACCCTTAAAAAATAAGGGCTAAACTACTAAATTGGTGGAGCGTCTGTACCATTGAACGAACACTCCAAACTAGTAATACTTGGTATTTTTTCTATATATTCCTTATCTTGAGTATTAAATAAAATAATAACACTA
>CALVRX010000045.1 GCA_944358815.1 uncultured Bacilli bacterium
TGGAGGAACAAGATGGTAGGAATGAGGTTACGCAATCCTTGCTACGTATAGGTTATGCTATTCCATATTGAGATAATTTTGGTGATTTATCTATTAGACGTGGCTTTGGTTATAATAAATAGGACTATAAATATTATAAAACTGGTAAGGATAATGCTAAGAAGTTAATTGCTGATATGAAGGTGTCAGATAATTTAGAGTATGTTAAATCAGGGGATGTAGAAGTTGCTCATAAATATGGTGAATATGTTGAGGGTGGCGGATATTATAATGATGTATCACTTAATTTTACTGAGCATCCTTTTGCGCTATCAATTACAAGTACTTTAGGTCTTACTGATAGAATGAAAAATTTATTTTTGGAGACGCATAAATTGGCTATAGAATTTAATAATTTATATTATAAAGAAAAAGGTAATTATTGTATGGAAAAATCACATGTTTTAGGTTAGTGATTTTTCTTTTGTGTTATAATTAGAAACAAGAAGGTGATAATGTGTTTGCAGATATACTTGTAGAAGTAGTTGCTAAAAGTACTGATAAAACATTTACTTATAAAATACCGGAAGGAATGAATGCTGCTGTAGGAATGAGAGTTTTAGTACCTTTTGGTAAAAGAAATATTGAAGGGTTTATTATTAAAATATATGATTATGCTAATTTGGATTATGAGGTTAAAGATATTATTAAGTTAGTGGATGATAGACCAGTTTTAAATGAGGAAATGTTGGAACTTGGTAGGTATATGTGTAAAAAAACATTAGCACCCTTAACAATGTGTTATCAGACAATGCTTCCTAGAGCTTTAAAAGCAAGAGAAAAGACAAGTATTAATAAAAAGTTCGTGAAATATTTAAAAGTTGTTAAAGAGGGAGATTTAACTAGTGAAAAGCAAAAAATGGTATTGGAATATGTGAAAGCACATGAGTTTGTTTTAAAAAGTGAGGCTAATAAAATTTCGGTATCAGCAGTAAAAACTTTAATTAATAATGGTTTTTTAGAGGAAGTTACAAAAGAGGTATATCGTTTAGATGATGATACTATTTTAGAAAAAAAAGATTATGAACTTACTGAAGAACAGAAGACGGTTTTAAATGAAGTTAAATTTGATTGTTTTAAGCCTTATTTATTACATGGAGTTACTGGTAGTGGTAAAACTTTGGTTTATATTAAGTTGATTGAGGAAGTGTTAAAAAAAGGGAAGGAGGCTATTTTACTGGTTCCGGAAATTAGTTTAACACCACAAGTTGTAGATATTTTTAAAAAAAGATTTGGTAAGGTTGTGGCTATTTTACATAGTGGACTTAGTAATGGTGAGAAGTATGATGAGTGGCGAAAGATTGAAAGAAGAGAAGTTAGTATTGTAATAGGGGCACGCAGTGCGATTTTTGCGCCTTTTGTTAATTTAGGGATTATCATTATCGATGAAGAACATTCAAGTACTTATAAGCAGGAAAATGTGCCTAGGTATAATGCGATAGATATTGCTTTAAAAAGAGGTAAAACTTATAATATTCCAGTTATTTTGGGGAGTGCGACACCTAGTATAGAAAGTTATACTAGAGCTAAAATTGGAGTTTATAAGCTACTTGTTATGAAACATAGAGTTAATATGAAATTGCCTAAAGTTTATTTGGTAGATATGAAAGAGGAATTTAAAAAAGGAAATAGAGTTTTTTCAGAACTTTTTAAAGAAAAAATGAATGATAGATTGAGTAAGGGGGAGCAGGTTTTAGTTTTACTGAATAGACGTGGATATTCAACAGTTATTACTTGTCATGAGTGTGGTTTTACTCATAAGTGTCCAAATTGTGATATACCACTTACTTATCATAAGAATGGTAATATTATGAAATGTCATTACTGTGATTATAAAGTTCCTAGGTTATTAGAATGTCCTATTTGTCATAGCCGGGATATAAATTCTTTAGGTATGGGTACAGAAAAGTTGGAAAGTTTGATTAATGAGGAATTTAAAGGGGCTAGAGTTATTAGGATGGATCAAGATACAACTAGGAATAAAGGCGCTCACAAACGGATAATTAAAGATTTCAAAGATGGTAAGTTTAATGTTTTGGTGGGGACACAAATGATTGCAAAAGGTTTAGATTTTCCAATGGTTACTTTAGTGTGTGTGGTTAATGGTGATGCTTCTTTAAATATACCAGATTTTAGGAGTAGTGAGAGGACTTATGAGCTTTTAAGTCAAGTAGCTGGTAGAGCTGGTAGAGGAAAAATAGATGGTGAAGTTATTATTCAAGGTTTTAATGTTAGTCATTATAGTATGGTTTATGCAAAGAATAATGATTATGAAAGTTTTTATAACGAAGAGATGAATATAAGAAAGGTTTTAAAGTATCCACCATATTATAATCTTTGTTTAATTAAAGTAAGTGGGAAAGATTATAGTGAGGTGTTTAGTGAAGCTAATAAAATTACAACTTATTTGAAAGGTAATTTAAATAGTATTATTTTGGGTCCGGCTTCAGCTAGTATGCCTAAGGTCAATAATATTTATTATGTACAAATTATTATTAAATTTAAAAGAACTAAGGATATTTTGGGGTGTTTAGATTTTATTAGAAATCATTATAAAAATAAAATTAATGTGGATATTGATTTAAATCCTCTTAGAATATAGTTTTATTTAAAAATATAGTATTGGATAAATGTTGATTTATTATGATTTTTTTTAAGTTAGATGTTTTTATTTTAATCAAAGATATAGGGGTAGTTAAAAAGAGTAAAATGTGATAAAATTAGGTAAGGTGATGATATGGATTTTGATGAGATAAAAATAAAAAGAGATCCAGAAATTATTTTTATGGGTACTCCAGAATTTAGCGTACCAGTTTTAGAAGGACTTATTGGTAAATATAAAGTTAGAGCGATAGTGACGCAACCAGATAAACCAGTAGGTAGACATGGAGAAATTAAGTATTCACCAGTTAAAGAAGTAGCTTTAAAGCATAATATTTTATGTTTACAACCTAATAAGATTAAAGATGCTTTACAGGAGATTAATGTTATGGCTCCGGATTTGATTATTACTTGTGCTTACGGTCAAATATTGCCATTAGAATTATTATTGATTCCAAGACTTGGATGTATTAATGTGCATGCTTCACTTTTACCTAAGTTACGTGGAGGAGCACCAATTCATCATGCTATTATTGATGGATATACGACTACAGGTGTGACTATTATGTATATGGCAGAAGGTATGGATAGTGGTGATATTATTAGTCAAAGGGAAGTAGAAATTGACGATGAGGATACAGCTAGTATTTTACATGATAAACTTTCTATTATTGGTCGTGATTTATTGCTTGAAACGTTACCAAGTATTATAGATGGTACTAATAAAAGGGTTCCTCAGGATGAATCAGAGGTTACTTATGGTTTTAATATAAGTAGAAAAGATGAGAAAATTGATTTCAATAAGACTAAGAGAAAAATTGTTAATCAAGTTAGAGGTTTAAATTCTTGGCCAGGAGCTTACTGTATTATCGACGATAAAATTATGAAAGTGTGGAAATGTTATAGGACAGATGAAATCTATGATAAGGCATTACCTGGAGAAATAACGGCTATTTATCCTGATGGTTTTGGTGTTAAGTGTGGTAATGGAGAAGTAGTTTTTACTGAGATACAACTCGAAGGAAAGAAAAAAATGCAGTCTACTGATTTTATAAATGGTTATCATGGTCAGTTAGTTGGAAAAGTTTTGAAATAAGATGTTTAAGAAAATAAAAGAAAATCCTTATTATAAAAAATATAAGGAAATGCGGGCTGATCATAAACTTAGACCAATTATGTCACTGATTTTTTGGTTAATATTTTTAGCGGTTTTAATTATATTTGTTAAAGGTACTTCTAGACCTATGAATACAGTAACTAGTAATGAAGTTAAGAATGATATGTCTAGTTATGAGTTTACTTATACAAATAATAGTGGTGTTATTTTTGGACAAAGTTATGATAATAAATTAGATTTTATTTATGGTAATAATCATTATTATTTTAATGGTGATAATGTATATTTAATTAAAAATCAAACTGGTCAGTTGATGCCCAATTTTGATTTAAATGTTTTAAAGATTACACCAGATTTGATTAATAATTTGATTAGTAATTTAAATTATACGGTCAATGGAATGGCTAAAGATTATATAGTACCACTTTCGCGGTTTATAAATTTATATGAATATGATACGGAAGCTGATTTGAGTTTAGCTAATAATTATAATATTATTTTACAGGTATATGAAAAAAATTCTAAAGTTTATATGTATAAACTAGATTTAACTAATTATTATAATTTTAGAGGTTTAAACAATAGTGGAATTTTAACAATAGATATTTATGATAGTAATGTAAGTGATTTTACAAAGTTTTATGATGAATTAGTAGGAGGGGTTAGATGACAATTCCAGTAATTGCACTGATAATTATTTTGATTTTAATAATTGTATTTTTTAAGGATTTTAATGCTTTTGTTTATGCTTTTGTAATGATAGATATATTTTTGAGGATAGTGACTTATTTGAAAACTTATCTCCTTAAAGATAACGCGTTTGGATTTTTTGATTTTATTCCAGAAAGTATTCCAGCAATTATTAAATCGTTTGATTTTGGTACATTTAATGACGTGGTGATGTTTTTATATGTACTGGTGTATATGATTTTCTTAGGACTTATGTTTTCTAAGTTCGTCAACCGTAAATTTTAGTTCGGTTGGCTTTTTGTTTTAAAATAATGGTTTCTCGTGTTATAATTAAAGAGGTGGTTTTTTATGTATGCTTATATAAAAGGATTTGTAAAAGATATTGAAAGTGATTATATAGTTGTAGATAATAATGGGGTTGGTTATTTAGTTTATACGGCTAGTCCTTATTCTTTTGAGATAGATAAAGAATATACAGTTTATTTATATCAACATGTTAGAGAAGATGAAATTACTTTATATGGATTTAAGAGTTTGGATGAAAAAAAGTTATTTTTGAAATTAACTTCGGTGAAAGGTTTAGGATGTAAGATGGCACTTCCGATGTTGGCACTTGGTTCACCAGAAGGAATTATCGATGCTATAGAAAGAGAAAATATTTTATATTTGAAAAAATTCCCTAAAATTGGTGACAAAGTAGCTAGACAGATTATTTTGGATTTAAAAGGTAAATTAGCAAAGAGTGATGAGGTTAACACTCAGACAAGTGATGAGTTAGTCGATGCTCTTAAGAGTTTAGGATATAAAGCTGCAGATATTAATAAGGTAGTAAAAAAGGTCGATGGTACTTTAGAGATTGGGGAACAAATAAAAGAAGCATTAAGATTACTTTTGAAATAGGAGGTGATTAGGTGGCAAGATTAGTTAGTGGTGAGGAAACTAATGAAGATGTGTTTGAGGTTTCAATTAGGCCAGATACATTAGATGAATATATTGGACAGTCAGAATTAAAAGAAAATTTAAGTATTTTTATGAAAGCGGCTAAGATGCGTGGTGAGACTTTAGATCATGTACTTTTGTATGGTCCACCAGGACTTGGTAAAACGACGATGGCTTATATTATTGCGAATGAAATGGGAAGTAATATTAAGACAACTAGCGGACCGGCAATTGAAAAAAGTGGTGATTTAGCGGCTGTACTTTCAACTTTGGAGCCAGGAGATGTTTTATTTATCGATGAGATTCATAGAATACCAAGATTTATTGAAGAAATTTTATATTCGGCAATGGAAGATTTTAAGTTAGATATTATTGTTGGTTCTGATGCTTCAAGTAGAAATATTACAATTGATTTACCACCTTTTACTTTAGTTGGAGCAACTACTAGGGCAGGCGATTTGACAGGACCACTTCGTGATCGATTTGGTATTGTATCTAGACTTAATTTTTATACGGAAGATGAGCTTAAGCAAATTGTTCTTAGAACAAGTAGAGTTTTAAAGTCACCTATTTCTGAGGAGGCGGCATTGGAACTAGCTAAAAGAAGTAGAGGTACACCACGTATTGCGAATAGGCTTTTTAAAAGAGTGCGTGATTATGCTTTAGTTATGGGTGATGGTAATATTGATTTAGAAATAACAAAATTGGCTTTGGATAAATTAAAAGTAGATGCTTTTGGTTTGGATGCGACCGATTATAATTTACTTAATTCTATTATTGAAAAGTTTAATGGTGGTCCAGTGGGAATTGATGCACTGGCTTCTAGTATTGGTGAGGAAGCATCAACAATTGAAGATGTGTATGAACCATATTTACTACAAAATGGATTTTTAAAAAGAACAAGTAGGGGTAGAATGGTAACAGAAAAAGCCTATAGGTATTTGAAAAAAAGTAGGCAAGATACTTTATTTTAGAAGGTGATTATTGTGAAAACAGATGATTTTGATTTTGATTTGCCAGAAGAATTAATTGCACAAACGCCACTTGATAAGCGTGATGCTTCTAAGTTATTAGTTTTAGATAGAAAAACTGGTGAGGTTAGTCATAAACATTTTACAGATATTATAGATTATATGGAAAAAGGTGATACTTTAATTTTGAATGATACTAAAGTGATGCCAGCACGACTTTTAGGTGTTAAAGAAGAAACTGGTGCTGTTATTGAAATACTGCTTTTAAAAGATGAAGGTAATAATGAATGGGAATGTTTGACAAAACCAGCTAAAAGAATTAAGGAAGGAACAGTGGTTTCTTTTGGAGATGGTAAATTAAAGGCTAGATGTACTAAAGTTTTGGATGAAGGTATTCGTTATTTTAATTTAGAATATAAAGGAATTTTATATGAAATTTTGGATGAACTTGGTGAAATGCCACTTCCACCTTATATTCACGAAAAACTTGAAGATAAGAATCGTTATCAAACTGTTTATGCTAAAAATGTTGGAAGTGCGGCAGCACCTACTGCTGGGTTACATTTTACGAAAGAGTTATTAGAAAAAATTAAGGCTAAAGGAGTTAATATTGCTTATATTACTTTGCATGTGGGACTTGGAACATTTAGACCGGTAAATGTGTCAGATGTGACGAAACATAAAATGCACAGTGAATATTATATAATGAGTCAGGAAGTAGCAGATTTACTTAATAAGACTAAAGATGATGGTCATAAAATTATTGCGGTTGGAACAACTTCTACAAGGACTCTAGAGACTATTGCTAGTTTATATGGTAAATTTAAAGGATGCTCTGGTTGGACGGATATATTTATTTATCCAGGTTATAAGTTTAAAGCAATTGATTATTTGATTACGAATTTTCATTTGCCAAAGTCAACATTAGTAATGCTTGTTAGTGCTCTTGCTGGCAAAGAGAATATTATGAAAGCATACAAAGAAGCTATTGATCAAAAATACCGATTTTTCTCATTTGGCGATAGTATGTTAATAAAGTAAGGTGATGATATGGTAATTGTAATTACTGGACCGACAGCAGTTGGTAAAAGTGATATGAGTTTATTTTTAGCGCATAAATTAGATGGTGAAATTATCAATGCAGATAGTACGCAGATTTATAAAGGTTTAGATATTGCGACCAATAAGATTAAGGATACTGAAGGAATCAAACATTATTTATTTGATGAGAAAGATTTAAGGGAAGATTATAATGTATTTGATTTTCAACAAGATGCCCGTAAAATAATTGATGATATTTTAGCTAGAGGAAAAACACCAATATTGGTTGGTGGTAGTGGTCTTTATATTAACGCAGTTTTATATGATTATAAGTTTCCTGATAAGGCGAATGATGATTATGAAGGGCTTAGTAATGATGAACTTTATAAGATGCTTTTAGCAGTTGATCCCAATACAAATATTCATTTGAATAATAGGGTGAGAATTATAAGTGCTCTTAATTATTATAAAGCTAATGGAACGCCTTATAGTGAGATGGAAAAAGATTTTAAATTACTTTATGATACTATTTTTATTGGCTTAACTACAGATAGAGAAATTTTATATTATAAAATAAATAAAAGAGTTGATAAGATGGTTGAAGAAGGTTTGGTAGATGAGGCTAAGGAGATATATGATTTAGGAATTAGAAGTAAAGCAGTGATGACTCCGATTGGACCTAAGGAATTATTCGAATATTTTGATGGTAAGATTACTTTAGATGAGGCAATAGAGCTTATAAAAAGTAAAAGCCGGAAGTATGCGAAAAGACAATATACTTGGTTTAAAAATAAAATGAATTTAAAATGGTTTGAAACAAATTATGATGATTTTAGTAAAACCGAAGAGGCAGTATTGGATTATATTAAAGAAAAAATGTCAAAATAATCTAATTTTGACGTTTTTATGTCTATAGATTTAAGAGGTGAAATGATGGATGTAAAGCAATTAATTCCAGATACTTATGAAAAAAGTGTTTATGATATTGATTATATGAAGTTATATGAAAATGGTATAAAATGGGCAGTGTTTGATGTTGATTGTACTATTTTACCATTCGACGATGTGAAAGTATCTGAAGGATTAATAGATTTGTTTGAAAGAATAAAGAGTGTGGGGATTAAGGTTGGACTTTGTTCTAGTGGAAATGATAAAAGAGTAAGACCGGTTGGTAAGAAGTTAAATGTGAAATATATTTCTAATGCGAGAAAGCCTTTTTTTGGTAATTTTGTATCAGTACGTGATAGTTTGTTTGATAATAAAGCTAAGCCTGGTAATATGGTGATGATTGGTGATTCTTTTTATTTAGATATGATTTTTGCTCAACGGCTTGGATTATATAAGATTATGGTAGATGCTATTAAGGGCGGCGATAAAATGAAAACTTGGGCAAATGATTTAGTGCAAACTTCGGTTTATTCTTTGTTACCTAGAGATAAATTTACGTACGGAAAATATTACCGTGGAATTAGAGGATAATATACTCGTTTCTTATTTGAGGAGCGAGTTTTTGAATATTTCAATATAATTACGGTTTGTACGAAATAATGTTCGTGATATAATATTTATTGAGGTGGAGATTATGAAACGAATTATTATGCATATTGACGTTAATAATGCGTTTTTGTCTTGGACGGCTGTTTTATATTTAAAAAAGGGAAGTAAAGTAGATATTCGAAAGACTTATGCAGTAATTGGTGGTGATGAAAAAGCTAGACATGGTATAGTTTTGGCTAAGTCTATGCCAGCTAAAAAAAGAGGAGTAGTGACAGCAGAAACACTTTATCAAGCAAAAAAGAAATGTCCAAATTTAAAAGTTTATCCACCAAATTATAATTTTTATAAAAAAATGAGTAATAGTATGTTTAATTTGATAAAAAAATATTCGCCTGATATTGAACAGATGAGTATTGATGAATGTTTTTTGGATTATACGCCGGTTAAACATTTATATGGTGATGAGGTGGCTTTTGCGTATAGACTTAAAAAAGAGATTTTAGATACTTTAGGATTTACAGTGAATATTGGTATTGGTAATAATAAATTATGTGCGAAGATGGCATCAGATTTTTCTAAACCTTATAAAGTGCATACTTTGTTTGAAAATGAGATAGAGAAAAAGATGTGGCCACTTTTAGTTGATGATTTGTTTGGAATTGGTAAGAGAACGGCAATTAAATTGCATAATTTAAATATAAACACAATATATGATTTAGCCCATTGTGATGGTAAGTTTTTATATAAGTTTTTTAAAAATCAAGCCTATGATATGATAGAGGCGGCAAATGGTAAGGGTAGTGATATTGTTGTTAGCGAGGAGGCAATTCCAAAAGGTATTGGTAATGAGACTACGTTAAATAGAAATATTTCTGATAAAGAGGAATTGGAACCTTATTTACTGGCTTTATCTGAAAATGTGGCTATTAAACTTAGAAAGCAAAATAAGTATGCTTCGGTTATTGTAGTTACATTAAAAGATAAGTTTTTTAAGCGAACTAGTCATCAAAAAAAATTAGTTAATGCGACTAATTTGACTGAGGAAATTTATAAGACAGCTAAAGAAATTTTACAGGAAATGAACACTGATGATGGAGTGAGGTTAATTGGTGTTAGATTAGATAAGTTATCGGATACTTCTAGTCATCAAGTTTCTTTATTTGAAAATTTGAAGGTGCGTGAGGATAATAATGAGCTTGAAAAAACGGTAGATGAATTAAAAGAAAAATATGGTTTTAAAGTGATAAAAAAAGCATCTTTAATTGATAGTAAAGTTTCAAAAAAATATTTAAATAAATAAAATATTTGTTTACAAATTGATAATTAGATAATTTTATATAGAATTATTAAATTGGCGATTAAATTGGAAAATGTATAGTTTTTGAATTTACATTAATCTGTTTAAAAGGTATAATGTTTAAAGAAAGTAGAGATAGATATGAATGAAGATATAATAAAAAATATAAGTAAAGATTTAAATGTTAAAGAAGAACAAGTATCTAAGACTTTAAAATTACTTGAAGAAGGTAATACAATTCCCTTTATTGCAAGATACCGTAAGGAAGTTACGGGTAATTTGGATGAGGAACAAATTAGAAAAATAAATGAAGTGTATGAGTATGAGGTTAATTTACTTAAACGTAAAGAAGATGTTATTAGATTAATCGATGAAAAGGGTTTACTTACTGATGAATTAAAGATGAGTATTATGAAGGCTAGTAAATTAGTGGAAGTTGAAGATTTATATAGACCTTTTAAAGAAAAAAAGAAAACCAAAGCAACGGAAGCTATTAAAAATGGGTTAGAACCTTTAGCTAAGATCATTATGTCATTTGTTCAAAATGTCACTTTAGAAGAGTTAACTCAAAAATTTTTAAACGATAAGGTGAAAACAGCTGAGGATGCTATTTTGGGAGCTAGTTATATTATTGCCGAGTGGATAAGTGATAATGCTTCTTATAGAAAATGGATTAGAAGATTTACTTTTAATGAGGGAATTATAAAAACAAAAGTGAAAAAGAATGCTGCTGATGAAAATAAGGTTTATGAGATGTATTATGATTTTGAAGAGCGGGTTAAATATGCTAAACCTTATAGAATTATGGCTATTAATAGAGCAGAGAAAGAGAAAGTAATTACTGTTAATATTGAAATAGATAAAGATAAAATATTTGATTATTTAGAAAGTAAATTGATAAAAAAAGAAGCACCTTTTAACTATGTTATTAAAGAGGCAATTAGAGATAGTTATAAAAGGTTAATTGGACCATCTATAGAAAGAGAGATTAGAAGTGAACTTACCGAGAAGGCATGTGAAGATGCTATTAAGAATTTTGGAATTAATTTAGAAAATTTACTTATGCAGCCACCGATGAAAGATAATGTGGTTTTAGGATTTGATCCGGGATTTTCAAACGGATGTAAGTTGGCGGTTGTGGATAAAAGTGGTAAATTTTTAGATTCTTTAATTATTAAACCATTTGCTAAAGGTGGTAATATAGAAAAAGATAAGAAAATTGTAGCTGATTTAATTAAAAAGTATGGTATTAATATTATTTCGATAGGAAATGGGACTGCATCTAGAGAAAGTGAAAGGTTTTGTAGTGAGATTATTAAAGAATATAATTTAGATTGTAAATATGTGATTGTGTCTGAAGCTGGAGCTTCAATTTATTCTACGGAAAAAGTGGCTAGTGATGAATTTCCTAATTTATCACCTAATGAAAGAAGTGCAGTGAGTATTGGTAGAAGACTTCAAGATCCACTTTCAGAGCTTGTAAAAATTCCACCTTTTGGTATGGGTGTTGGTTCATATCAGCATGATGTTCCTTTAAAAGATTTAAATAATTCACTTGATTTTGTAGTGGAAAAGTGTGTTAATAGTGTTGGGGTTAATGTCAATACTGCTTCTTTTTCTTTATTAAAATATGTTTCTGGTTTAACTAAAAAAAATATTGAAAAGATTATTAAGTATCGTGAAGATAAAGGAAAAATTAATTCACGTTTAGAGATTAAAAAAGCTAAACTTTTAAGTGATAAAGCGTATGAGCAGGCAATTGGGTTTTTGAGAGTACGTGGGGATAATGTTTTAGATGCAACGGCTATACATCCTGAGAGTTATGATGTGGCATTAAAACTTTTAGATGAGATTGGTATGGATATTTCTAAAGTTGGAAGTAGTGAACTTGCGACTAAGTTAGATTCAATTGATATTAAAGAATATGCTTTAAAATTAAATACGGATGTTTATACTTTAGAAGATGTGATAGCTTCTTTGAAGAAACCTAATAGAGATCCCCGTGATGAGATGCCACAACCTATTTTAAAAAGTGATGTTTTAGATATTAAGGATTTAAAAATAGGTATGAAACTGCAAGGGACAGTTCGTAATGTTGTACCTTTTGGAGCGTTTATCGATATTGGATTACATAATGACGGACTTGCTCATATTTCTAAGTTGACTAATAGATTTATTAAACATCCGAATGAAGTTGTGAGTGTAGGGGATATAGTTGATTGTTATGTCGATGATATTGATTTAAATAAAAATAAAGTATCTTTATCTTTACTAGAACCGGAGAAGGTAAAATGAAGAAATTTTTAATTGGGATGGTAGCATTATGTTTGACTGGTTGTATTGTAACTAATGCCGATTTTGAAAAGACTTGTACGGTTATAAAAAATACTGAAGATATAAAAGATACTATGAGTATTGATGTAACATACGATAATGAAGATACTGTAAAAAAAGCTATTGTTACTAGAAATTATACGGCCTTGAATGAAGATGGCATAAAGGCGCTAGCGGCTATTAAGGAGTCAGGAACAATTTTTAATGAGAAATATGCCGGTAATAAAAATATGCGAATTACAGTGTCAAAGGATGAGGAAAATAAGTGGGAGTTAAAGTATTATTTAGATGTGCCAAAACTTTCAGAAAATATTTTGGATGAGTTTATGTTAAAACAAAATTCAGTTAAGTTTTTTAATAAAATGCAGAAGGAAAACATAGAGTGTGAATAAGGAGGATTTTAGATGTTAGAAATCATTAAGGCAATTTTTTTTGGAATTGTCGAAGGTATTACTGAGTGGTTACCAATTAGTAGTACAGGACATATGATTTTACTTAATGAATTAATAAAACTTGATGTATCTAAAGATTTTTATGATATGTTTCAAGTAGTAATTCAATTAGGTGCTATTTTAGCAGTAGTGATATTATTTTGGAAACAGATTTTTCCTATAAAAAAAGAAAAAGGAAAGTTGGAAATAGATAAAAATATTATTTCTTTATGGGGAAAAATTTTAGTTGCTTGTATTCCAGCAGCGGTAATTGGACTTTTATTTGATGAGGTATTTGAAAAGTTATTTTATAATTATGTATGTGTAGCTATTGCTTTGATTGTATTTGGTATAGCGTTTATTATAATTGAAAATAAAAATAAAAAGGCGAAGATAAATTCTTTAACAGAACTTACTTATAATACTGTATTATTAATAGGAATATTTCAATTAATTGCGGCAATTTTTCCAGGTACATCACGTTCTGGAGCGACGATAGTTGGAGCTTTGCTTTTAGGTGTTTCTAGGACAGTTGCAGCAGAGTTTACTTTCTTTTTAGCTATTCCTGTGATGTTTGGAGCATCATTACTCAAACTGATTAAGTTTTCATTTGCTTTTAGTGGGATGGAAGCGGTAATATTATTGGTAGGTATGTTTGTTGCTTTTGTTACTTCAATGTTTATTATCAAATTTTTAATGGGATATATTAAAAAACACGATTTTAAAATATTTGGGTGGTATAGGATAATACTTGGAGTAATTGTTTTGTTATATTATGTTTTCACACAAGTTTTGTAAAAAACTTTTTTTCTTTACATTCTTTACAGACTAATGATTGATAAATATTTAATTATTGGTTATAATTTATATAGATATAGTGTAAAGGAGAATGGAGTTATGCGAAGAAAAAGAATGAAAGCACAGAAAAGAATAGTGATAATAAGTGCTTTAAGTTTACTTTTATGTTTTTCAATTGCGTATGCAGCGTTTAATACAACTATTACTTTGAGAGCTAAGGGAAATATTAAGAAGGTTACGGCAGCTAGTCAACTTAGAAAACTTGTAAATAATAAATCAGGTGATGGCTTATTTGCGGATACTTATGAAAGTGGAAGATATTTTTTTAAAGGGGAGGACCCTAATAATTATATAACTTTTAATGGTGAAGAGTGGAGAATTCTTTCTGTGGAATATGATGATACGATAAAGATTGTCAAAAATTCTGTTTTAGAAGATAGTTTACCATGGAATACTGAAAAGAATTTGGATTGGGGTAAGTCAACTTTAAATAAATATTTGAACGAAACATATTTTAATAGTTTATTAGATATGGATAGTGTGATGGAACATAATTTTGCGGCTGGAGCTGTGACACTTAATAGTAATTATATGAATCTTGGTTTAAATGAACAGATAATCAGTGAAAATGGAAATTATGTAAATGGTAAAATTGGTTTACTTACAGCAAGTGAATATTTAAGAGCTAATACTAATAGTGATGAATGTGGCAGTTTGTATTTGAATAATGTAAATTATGAAAAATGCCGTGTTTCTAATTATTTGAATCAAATATCAATGCCTAATTATACAATGCTTTGGACTATGACACCAATTATTAATAATACTAATGAAACTAATGGTGTTAATAGTATTAATGAACCGGATAGTACTAATGATAGTGCAGATGTAAATGAAGATGTTAAAGATACAAACAATGTGGTAGATAATAATAGCGTAAATAGTACATCAAATAATGCAGAAAATTTATTACTTGATAGTCAATATAATTATGCTTTTGGGATTAGTGTTCCTTGGTTAGAATCTAATTTTGTTGAACAAAAAGTACCTGTTGGTAAAGTCACTGCCACTAATATAGAAATGGAATATGGAGTAGTACCAACTTTATATTTAAAATCTGATGTAGTATTGGAAGGTAATGGTACTAAAGATGATCCATATTATATAGAAAAGTAAACGTGATGTTTGCTTTTTTCGTTTTCTTTAAGTATAATGATATAGGTGATATATAATGTTTGAAAATTTAGGAGATAGATTACAAAATGCTTTAAATAAAATAAAAGGATATGGAAAGATAACTGAGGATAATATTGGTGAGGTTACACGAGAAATTAGACTGGCTTTACTTGAAGCCGATGTTAATTATAAAGTTGTAAAGGAATTTATTGCAAATGTTAAAGAGAAGGCTTTAGGGGAAGAAGTAAAAAAAAGTTTAAAGCCAGGTGAGATGTTTGTAAAAATTGTCAAAGATGAACTTGTAGATTTGCTTGGAAAAGAAGATGAACCATTAATTATTGTGAAGCCAATGACAATATTAATGATGTGTGGTCTTCAAGGTTCTGGTAAGACAACAACTACTGGTAAATTGGCTTTGCTATTGAGAAAAAAATATGGTTTAAAACCATTAATGGTGGCTTGTGATGTTTATAGACCAGCTGCTATTGAGCAGTTAAAGCAACTTGGTAAAGAGTTAAATATTGAAGTTTATAGTGAAGGTAAGGGAAATCCAGTTGAGATTGCAAAGAATGCGGTTGAATATGCTAAGGAAAATGGTTATAATTATGTGTTAATTGATACTGCAGGAAGATTACATATCGATGATCAGTTAATGGAAGAACTTCAAAATATTAATGAAGCAGTTTCACCTAATGAGATATTGCTTGTAATTGATAGTATGACAGGACAAGATGCTGTAAATGTTATTATGGGATTTAATGAGAGATTACCACTTACTGGTGCAGTACTTACTAAATTAGATGGTGATACTAAAGGTGGTGCAGCTTTATCCATTAGACATTTGACAAATATTCCGATTAAGTTTATTGGAGTTTCTGAAAAAATGGATGGTTTAGAGCCTTTTCATCCAGAAAGAATGGCTAGTAGGATTCTCGATATGGGAGATCTAATGAGTATGATTGAGAAGGCTGAAGGAGTTTTTGATGAAGATGAAGCGCTTAAAGCGGCAAAAAAATTACAAAAAGGTAAATTTGATTTAGATGATTTTTTAAAGCAATTAAATCAAGTAAAAAAATTAGGACCTTTAGAAAATTTAATTAAATTAATTCCTGGGGCTAAAAAGATGGGGCTTAATAATGTTAATATTGATCCTAAGCAAATGGCGCATGTCGAAGCAATTATTTTGTCAATGACACTTGAAGAAAGAAGAAATCCTGATATATTAAAAGCTAGTAGAAAAAGGAGAATTGCGGCTGGTAGTGGACGCAGTGTGGAGGAAGTTAATAGACTTTTGAAGCAGTTTGAACAGATGAAAATAATGATTAAGAAAATGAAAAATGGAGATTTTAAGATGCCATTTTAGGAAGATACTAATTAATTTAGTATTTTTTTTGTTTTTTAAAGGAATTTTTTAATAAAAGTTGTATGTTAACTAATGAGGGGCTTAGAGAGGGTCTAAAATGAATAATACTTTAAATAATGATAAACCTGCAACGAAAATACATAATGATGAACTTATTAATTCTATGTTTGATCCAATTTTTAAATCTATCGTCCAAAATCCAGATTTTAGAAAATTATTG
>CALVRX010000046.1 GCA_944358815.1 uncultured Bacilli bacterium
GCTTTTATATCCACAACTATAGGAGTATCAGCTGTCACCTATTTTCCATCTAATGATGTTACATATGATAATACAGAAAGTGGATTACAAAGTACTAATGTTCAAGGAGCTTTAGATGAATTATATAGTCAGTGTAAAAGTTCAAATGAATCAAATAATTATCTTTATTATATAGTTCCAAATGATGGTATTTATCGAATGAATTTAAGCGATAACTCAATCAGTAGAATTGGCAAATATGGTATCAATCCTACAAGTATTTTTGTTAAAGATAATTATATATATTATTCAAATAATCAGGGAATTTATCGAATGGATATAGATGGTAATAATACAGTAAGATTAAGTACATACACCAATGCATATCATTTATATGTGACAAATCAGTATATATATTTTCTCGAAGCCTATTCAAATAGTTATCAATATTTTCGTAGAATGAATTTAGATGGTAGTGCAAATATAAATCTAAAAGAATTATATGGAAACTACATAAACAGTGAAATAATTGTAAAATAAAAAACAGTATAAAGTCTAACCTTTATACTGTCCACCATTAATATGAAATACCTGCCCAGTTGTATAAGAAGCATCGTCACCCGCTAAATAAACAAATATTGGAGCAATCTCGTATGGATCTGCACATCGTCGCATATCAGAATCAGCGCCCAAAGTAGGAATTTTATTAGGCATCCAGCAACTTGGTTGTAAAGCTGTCCAAAAATATCCAGGTGCCACTGCATTGACTCTAATATTTTTTCTAGCTAAATTAGTCGCTAAAGCCCTAGTAAAGCCTACTATTGCCCCTTTACTGGTGACATAATCAATAAGCTCTGGTTCTCCATAAAATGTGGTAACAGAAGTTGTATTAATAATAGAACCATTCTTCATATATTTTAAAACAGCTTTAGTTAAATAAAACATCGAATAAATATTTGTTTTCATTGTATAATCAAACTGTTCGTTAGAGATGTCCTCTAACTTTTTTTGTTGAAATTGTACCCCTGCATTATTAACTAAAATATCAATTTTACCAAAACATTCAATAGTTTTATCAGCTACCATTTGACAAAATTTTGGATTTTTTAAATCTCTAGCAATAAGTAAGCAACTTCCACCTAAATTTTCAATATATTTTTTTGTATATTCTGCATCTACATGTTCATTATAATAAACAATCACTACTTTTGCTCCTTCTTTTGCAAAATATACCGCTACAGCCCTTCCAATTCCTGAATCACCACCAGTAATAATTGCCACTTTATTTTTCAGTTTGCCACTTCCTTTATAATTTGGATTATCAAAAATTGGTTTAGGTTCCATCAAATATTCCATACCTGGTTGTTCACTCTGATATTGTGGATAAGCCTTAATTGTATATTCCTTACCAAGTATTCCATCATTACATTCATTAACATATAATAAACCATAATTATCTCCTATTTCACATTTCTTGCACCCATATTTATCATTCAAAATTAATCATCCCCTTTTCTAAATTATTTTATTCATAAATAAGAAAAATGACTATATAAATTAAAATGTGTTATAATATTATCGTCAAAAAGAAGGTGATCCCATGAAATTAATAGTTGGTCTAGGAAACCCTGGTAAAGAATATGAAAACACAAGACATAATGCCGGATTTAAATTTATCGATAAATTTGCTAAAGCTAACAATTTAGATTTTAACAAAGAAAAATTTAATGGCTTATATACCGAATTTAATTATCAAGGCGAAAAAATTATTTTATTAAAACCCCAAAAATATATGAATCTATCAGGAGAAGTAGTTAGTCAATTTAAAAAATTTTTTAAAATCAATTTAGAAGATATTTTAATTATATGTGATGATTTAGATACCGAACTTGGCAAAATTAAAATTAAATATAAAGGTTCATCAGGTGGGCATAACGGTCTAAAAAACATTGAACATCATCTTCATTCTAATGAATATAAACGTATAAAAATAGGTATTTCAAGTAACAAAAATCATGATAGAATAGATTATGTCATTGGAAAAATGCCTAAACATGATTTAAATATTTTAGAACAAATCACTGATAAATCACCAATTATTTTAAAAGATTATCTAGATCTTACTTTTGATAATCTTATGAATAAATATAATGGTAAGGAAGTGATCTAATGACCTTCTTTGATCAAATATTTAATAAAACAGACGCTCATGAATTAATTGGTTTAAATAACGAACTAAAAAGCCTTTATATTTATCAAAAATTCAAAAACAGTAATAATTCTATAATATTTGTCACATCTAATCTTCACGAAGCTGGTTTAATCTATAATTCCCTAACCCACTATACTGATAAAGTATGGTTTTTTCCCATGGATGATTTCATAACTAGTGTTGCCATTGCCATATCACCTGAATTTAAAATTACTAGATTAGAAACCATGAATTCAATTTTAAAAGAAGAAAAAGCCATTATCATAACTAACTTAATGGGATATTTAAGATACCTTCCATCTAAAGAAAAATTTAAAGATAGTCAAATTAAATTAAAAATTGGCACTTCCATCGATATGGAAAAACTAATTGAAAAATTATTCAACCTTGGCTATAAAAGAGAAACTACTGTCAATATGACCGGAGAAATAGCAGTAAGAGGTTATGTTATTGATATTTTCCCTATAAATAGTGATAATCCAATTAGAATTGAATTTTGGGGTGATGAAATCGATTCAATCCGTACCTTTAATATTGAATCACAACTAACCATTTCTAAAATAAATGAAGTGGATATTTATCCAAATACCGAAACATTACTGGAACATTATAAATTTGACGCAAATCATAGAGAAATGCAATATGAAAAAAACATCACTAATATTGCTGGATATTTAAATAACCCTTTAACGATTTATAATAACTATCACACCTTATCCGTCAACTATAATCTTTTATTAGATGAAATAAAAAATTATAATATTAGTATTAATCTTGATCCTAAAACAAAATATATGTTTGATTTAGAACAAATTCAAGATAAAAATGCCATTATCTTTGAAGAATTTCATAATCAAAAAGCCAATACTAAAACAAAAATATTTACAAAAGTGGATGTTGAACCATTTCCAAAAGATAAAAATCAAATAAATAATAGATTAAACACCTATTTAAAAACAGGTAAACAAGTAATAATTTGCCTAGATAATCGTTATCAAGTAAATAAATTAATTGAATTTTTAGAAAATAAAAACATTACCTTCACTAATGAAAACGAAATATTCCAAGGAAAAATAAATTTAATAATAAAAAAAATAAATAGCGGTTTCATTACCGATGATTATATAGTTATTACCGAAAAAGAACTTTTTGATAAACAAGAAGAAAATAGTTATAAAACAAAATTCAAATATGGAACTAGAATCAAAGATATTACTAAACTTGAAATTGGCGACTATGTCGTTCATGGTATCCATGGTATTGGTAGATATGAAGGTCTAAAAACAATTGTCAAAAATGGATTAAAAAAAGATTATTTAACCATTACATATAGAGATAATGATAAACTATATATTCCTGTTGAAAAACTAGATTTAATTACTAAATATTCATCAGGAGATGGTACCATACCTAAATTAAACAAATTAGGTAGTCATGAATGGCAAAAAACCAAAGCTAAAGCTAGAAAAAAAGCCGAAGATATTGCCGAAGATTTACTTAAAATGTATGCCATTAGAGAATCTAAAAAAGGCTTTGCCTTTGATAAAGATGGACCAGAACAAATACAATTTGAAAAAGAATTTGACCATGTTGAAACCCCAGACCAATTACGAGTAACCGAGGAAATAAAAAAAGACATGGAATCAGATAAACCAATGGATAGATTACTTTGTGGTGATGTCGGATATGGCAAAACCGAAGTTGCCTTTAGAGCTATTTTTAAAGCTATCATCTCTGGTAAACAAGCTGCTATTTTGTGTCCAACAACTATTTTATCTTCCCAGCACTACCAAAATGCTATAGAAAGATTTAAATCATTTCCTGTCGATATTGCTATATTAAATAGATTTGTATCTCCAAAAGAAGTTAAAGAAACCTTAGAAAAACTTCAAAAAGGACAAATTGACCTTTTAATTGGAACCCATAGAATCTTAAGTGATGATGTCAAATTCAAAGATCTTGGCTTACTTGTTATCGATGAAGAACAGCGATTTGGCGTTAAACATAAAGAAAAAATAAAACAATATAAAAATAATATTGATGTATTAACCCTATCCGCCACTCCAATTCCAAGAACCCTTCAAATGTCCATTGCTGGACTTCGAAGTCTATCTTTAATTGAAACACCGCCTGTTGATCGTTATCCTATTCAAACCTATGTACTAGCTGAAAATAAACAAATAATTAAAGATGCTATCTACAAAGAATTAGCCAGAAGTGGCCAAATATTTATTTTATATAATAAAGTATCCGATATTGATATTGAGCAAATGGAAATACAATCTTTAGTTCCAGAAGCCAGAATTGGTGTCGCCCATGGTCAGATGAATAAAACCGATCTAGAACAAGTCATGATGGACTTTATTAATAAAAAATATGACATTTTGCTATGCACAACCATCATTGAAACTGGTATTGATATTGAAGCCGCTAATACACTAATCATAATTGATGCTGACCACTTTGGATTATCCCAATTATATCAAATAAGAGGTAGAATTGGTCGAAGCAATAAAATAGCCTATTGTTATTTAATGTATAATCCAAATAAAATTTTATCAGAAGTCGCCACAAAAAGATTAAAAGTAATTAAAGACTTTACCGAATTAGGAAGCGGCTTTGCTATTGCTATGCGAGATTTATCTATTAGAGGAGCTGGCGATATTTTAGGTAGTGAACAAGCCGGATTTATTGATAGCATTGGTATTGAACTTTTTATGCAAATGCTAAATGAAGAGATAGCTAAATTACAAGGTAAAACCCCAAAAGAAGAAGAAACCAAAGATACGCCACCTTTAATTGATGTGTCAACTTCAATTAGTGATCAATTTGTTAGTGATGAAGATTTAAAAATTGAAATTCATAAAAAAATTTGTAGTATTGATTCTTATCAATCTTTAAATAAAATAAAACAAGAATTAGAAGATCGCTTTGGAAAACTATCAGATGAATTAATTATTTATATGCACGAAGAACTTTTTGAAAAACAAGCCAAAGAATTAAACATTAATCATATCAGACAAACAAAAAATTCTATTGAAATTACTTTAGATAAAGACCTAACTAGTAAAATAGATGGTGAAATATTATTCTTTGAAACAACTCAGCTATCTAGAATGTTTAGATTTAGTATGAAATTTGAAAGATTGACTATTACTTTAGATACCATTAAACTTGATAAACATTTCATATACTATCTTTTAGATTTATTAACAATAATCAAAAAATCCATTAAAACACAATAACTTGACAAAAGGTAAGAAAATTACTAATATATACCACAAAAAAAGAAAGAAGGGGTAAAATGAAAGCCCAATACACAAAATACACAAATATAAATTTAAATGGCTACCGAGCTAAACAACTGGAAAAATATCAGCTAAGAAAAAATATTAAACTAGTAACAAAAGATATTAAAATAGCTCTAATGATTTTTCCAGTATCATTATTAATAGGAGCAACATTAGAACAAAATTCAGTAGAATCAAATTGTTTATATATTGTTAGTGGTTGTGCCTTAACTTACGCCATAACTAATTTATATCTACGTAAAAAAGAAAAACAAAAAAAGTTCACTTTAAGGTGAGCTTTTTAAATGCTTATTTTCTTCTATTAACTAACTTATCAATAGATACTTCTAAAACAATACTTATTCTATATAATGTGGGAACATTTATACCTTGATTTACTTTCTTGCTCTCAAGTCCACCAATAACTGATGTCGAAACTCCAACCATTTCAGCTAATTTTTCTTGTGTCATTTTATCTTTTTCTAAACTGTATAATTTTCTATAATAACTAACATTTTTTCCAATTGTATCGAATAATTCGTTATCAGACATATAATTAATATCCATATTATCAACTCCTATCAACATTTTCTCGTTTCTGTTAAATATAAAGTATCCAGTAATAATGATAAAATATCGTTAGCACAGATAAAAAATAATGCTAATATAAAAATAGGAGGAATAAAAATATGAAGAAAAAAGTCGAAAAAATATTAAAGATTAAAAACTCATTACCTTTTTTAACCATAGGAATTTTAGTATCAACAATTGCTATAACTTTATCATTTATCCCAAATCGAATGAATTATTTTAATAATCAAACTACTAACAATTATAATCACCACTTAAATGCAAATTATTCTAACAAAAATACAAATTCATCCAATAATACCAATCTAACAGCCAGTGCATTATCATATGATAATTCGAAAACCGGATTAGATTGTAAAAATGCCCAATGTGTTATAGATGAAATAACTAAAATAATAAAATCAAAGAAAATAAAATAAGTAAAATATAAAGGAGTAAAATATGAAAATGAAAATCAAACAGTTTTTTTCAAAAAATTTAGTCGGTTTTTTAATTGGGTGCTTTGTATGCGGAATAATAAGTGTTTATGCTGTTACCTATTTTCCAAGTATGGATACGCTATATGATAACAGTAAAAGTGGTATGCAATCGACTAATGTCCAAGATGCTATTGATGAATTATATAATTCATGTTTTCCCTCTTTCACAATTGGTGGTAAACCAGTAAAACCAGTAACTTCAGGAGATGGACTATATGAAGACGAATATGAAGATGGAAAATATACATATAAAGGAGCTAATCCAAATAATTATATAAAATTTAATAATGAATTATGGAGAATCATTTCCGTAGATAGTGATGGTATAATAAAAATAATGAGAGCACAAAGTATAGGAGACCAATCATGGGAACGTAGTGAATCGAAAGAATGGGCTACAGCTTCATTAAATACCTATTTTAATGGAACATATTATAATAGCTTAACTTCAACTGCTAAATCACAAATAGTAAGTCGTGATTTTAGTGTCGGAAAAATTCCGAGAACAAATAATGATTTAAATAATCAAATCAATTTAGAAAACAGTGCTAAATGGAATGGCAAAATAGCCTTGCCAACAGCAAGTGAATATTTAAGAGCTAATTCAAATAAAAGTGCATGTGAAACAATGACTTTATTTAATAATAATGATATATGTAAAAATACCAATTTGATGTTTACTTCTAATTATCAATGGTGGACCATAACACCGCGTATAGATCGTTCAAATACAGCTTATAGAATAAATAGTGATGGTCATATAAGCGATGGTGCTAATATTGCTACAAATAGATATGATATAAGACCAGCCATTTATATATCTTCAAGAACCAAACTTATATCAGGAACAGGCACTCAATCCAACCCATATACAATTGAATAATTATTCTCGATTATATTATAAAAAACATATAACTTTTAATATTTAGTTATATGTTTTTTACTTAATTATCCATATAATTCATAAGTTTTGGAACAATTTGTTTTTTACGAGAAACAAGTCCTTCAAAGAAATGACCTTGCTCTAAATTTTCAATACCAAATGAATTAGAGAAAATTTCTTTAGCCTTATCATTATAGAATATATAAGAACCATTTTTCAAAATATCTGTCACAAATAAAGCAATAGCTGTATATCCTTCTTCCGCTTCTTCATTTAACTCTTTAATAAACTCATCTTGTTTTTCCATAATCTCATCTGTACTCATAGTTGAAACTTGACCAATTCCCACTTTTTGATTATCCACAGTAAAGTTTTTAAAATCACCATGAATAATCTCAGATATAGTCTTACCTTTCATAGATGAACCAGCTTTAAACATTTCCATTCCATACTCTCTATAATTAACTCCAGCTATTTTAGCTAAATCCTCTAAAGCCTCTTTATCTATATCAGTAGTCGTTGGTGAAGTTAAAAGTAATGTATCAGAAATAATAGCTGACATCATTAAACCTGCATATTTCTTAGGAATTGTAATATTATGTTCCTTGAACATTAAATATAAAATAGTTCCTGTACATCCAAGTGGCATATTTCTAAAATTAATTGGTATGTTAGTTCCAATATTTCCAATCTTATGATGGTCTACAATTTCAATAATTTCTGCTTCGTCAAGACCTACTACACTCTGCTCTTTTTCATTGTGGTCAACCAAAATTACTTGCTTTGGATGACGGCTATAAGCCATACTAACTCTAAATACACCTAAACATTTACCATCGTTGTCAACAACCGGATAGTTGCTGTATTTCTTCTTGTTAGCTAAATCTAAAACCTCTCCTAAAGCATCGTTTTCATTAATATAAACAATATCTTTAGTCTTCATTTTCTCTTTAATATAATTACTTAAAACAACTAAATTAGCTGTTGTAAGTCCGTCATGTTTCGTACTAATTACATCTACATGATTTTTCTTCGCAATCTCTAAATGCTCCTTCTTCATCTTAACTCCATTAGTTAAAATAATAATTGAAGCACTATTTTCAACCGCATACTCAATAATCGCATGGCGATCACCAGTAATTAGTACACTCTCGCTGTCAATTTTAATATTTTCTTTAAAAGTCGTACTTCTATAACTTGGAGAAATAATATTTCCGCGAATTTCCTTGTCAAACCTTAAAACCTCTTTACCATTTAAAGCCTCAAGTATATTGTCATAAGAAGTATTAATCTTCCTTAAATCATTATTAATTAAGTTACTAGCAACATCCTTCATAGATACCGCACCTTTGTACATACCTTCATCATCGACAACTGGAATGGTACCTATACTAGTCTCATTCATATACTTGTAGCCTTTATAAATAGAATCATTTTCATGTAAAAAACAACCCTTAGTATAATCAACATCTTTAACTTGAAGTCTTACATCATTTAAAAATTTAGGACTATCAAACTTAAAATAATTTAAAACAAACTCTGTTTCATTATTAATATCGCCCAAAACTCTAGGTTCAGTATTCATTCCAAGTTGATTTTGTAAATAAGAAAGTACTAAAGCTGATGTTACACTATCTGTATCTGGTTTTTGATGACCAAAAACTAAAACTTTACTCAAGTAAATCTCCTCCTTCTTAAGGTCAATTATAACATTTTTTAACGCATATTTAAAGTATAAATAATATATTTAAGCACATACTAACACCTAGAAAGAGGGGGAAAAAATGAAATTAGCAGGCATTGTCAGAAGAATTGATGAACTTGGGAGAATTGTTATCCCAAAAGAAATTAGAAAAACTCTCCATATCAAAAACGGTGAAAACTTAGAAATATTTATTGACGATGATAAAATAATCCTAAAAAAATACTCTGAACTTGGTAACCTTAAAGAACTAAGTGACACAATTACCAAATCCCTAAATCAAATTTTAAAAGAAAATGTTTTAATCACTGATACCGATAAATTTATCAGTATTGAAGGAAATTTAAAAAATAAATATCTCAAAAAAGAAATCAGTGAAAACATATTAAAATATATAAATGAAAGAAAACTAATAATTTTAAAAAAACAACCATTAAATTTCACTAAAGATAGCAAAGAAATGGGAAATATTGTAATATCCCCCATTATCGCTAACGGCGACACCTTGGGTTCTGTTATCATAATCACTAATCAAGAAATTACAAGTAAAATTGTCGATATTATCAACCTAACCACTACTATTTTAGCTAAACACCTTGAATCATAAATAAAAACATGCTATAATTAAACCATTAAATGCGCTGAAAGAAAGAAAAGTAGGTAACTTTATAGAGAGTTTATGTTAGGTGGAAATAAACAAGGTGACTACTCTAAATGATTCTGAAGCAGTCTAGTCGATATGTAGGTTAGAACGGCAAACACCGTTATATGTTTCAAGGTAAGTTAACACTTATAAATTAAGGTGGTACCACGTTAAAAACGTCCTTATTCTAAGGATGTTTTTTTATATAAAAGGAGGAAAATAATGCGTAAATTCGAAAAAATATCTCTAGCTAGATTTATCAAAGACACCGGTTTAACTGAAAAAGAATATCAAAATATATCCTTACCCCAAAGAGCTACTCAAAATAGTGCCGGTTATGATTTTCACTTAATTGAAAACTTAACCTTAAAGCCAAATGAAATAAAAAAAATCCCAACAGGCATTAAAGCTCAAATGAATAATGATGAAGTTTTAATGCTTTATATTAGAAGTAGCCTTGGTTTTAAATATAACTTAAGACTTTGTAACCAAACGGGTATTATCGATAGTGATTACTATAATAATAATGATAATGAAGGACATATTTTTATCAAAATTCAAAATGAAGGAAAAGAAATAGTCCACCTAAACGCCAACGATAGATTTGCCCAAGGTATATTTATTAAATACCTTACTACCGATGATGAAAAGCAAATAACCACATCTAGAACTGGCGGTCTAGGAAGTACTAATTAAAGGAGGAATAAACATGAAACCAAAATTTTATATAACCACATCTATTTTTTACGCATCATCTAAACCCCATATTGGCAATACTTATGAAGGAATACTAACCGATGCCATTGCCAGATATAAAAGATTAATGGGTTATGATGTAATATTTACCACAGGCACTGATGAACACGGCGAAAAAGTTCAAAACAAAGCAAAGGAAGCTGGTAAAACGCCTCAAGAATATGTTGATGAAATATCTCTAGAAGTAAGAAGAATTGATGACATCATGAATATTAGTTATGATAAATTTGTTCGAACAACAAACCCTCACCATAAAGAAATTGTCGCCAAAATATTTAAAAAATTATATGATAATGGCGATATTTATAAAGGAAAATACGAAGGCCTTTATTGTACGCCATGTGAATCATTTTTTACTGAAAAAGAACTAATAAATGGAAAATGCCCAGATTGTGGTAGAGAAGTTCATAAAACAAGTGAAGAAGCCTACTTTTTGAAACTCAGTAAATATAACAAATGGTTGGAAGAATATATCGAAACTCATAAAGACTTCATCAAACCAGAAAGCCGAAAAAATGAAATCATGAACAACTTTATCAAACCAGGAGTAGAAGACCTATGTATCTCTAGAACATCCTTTGATTGGGGTATTAAAGTGCCATTTGACCCTAAACATGTGGTCTATGTCTGGTTAGATGCTTTAACCAATTATATAACTTTTATTGGCTATGACCCAGAAGAAAGTTCTGCTGAATTTAAAAAATATTGGCCGGCTGATATTCATATAATTGGAAAAGATATTCTAAGATTTCATACTATCTATTGGCCAGTAATTTTAAAAGCCTTAGATCTTCCAATGCCAAAATGTATCTTTGGACATCCTTGGATACTATCAGCTAATAGTGATAAAATGAGTAAATCCAAAGGTAATGTCCTATATGCTGATGAACTCGCTCATCTTTTTGGTGTAGATGCCGTAAGATACTACTGCTTACATGAAATACCGTATGGATACGATGGAAACATTAGTTACGAACTAATTATTGATACTGTAAATTCAGATTTAGCCAACACCCTAGGTAACTTAGTAAATAGAACCATCAGTATGTCTCATAAATACTTTAATGGCGAAGTATTTAAACCAAAACAATTTGAAGACTTAGATAAAGATTTAATAGAAAGTGCTAAAACTTTAGGCGATAGAATTGACACTAAAATGAATGACCTTAAAATATCTGATGCCATCGAAGCCATAATTGAACTTGCCAGAAAAAGTAATAAATATATCGATGATACTACTCCATGGATTTTAGCTAAAGATGAAAATCAACAAGAAAGATTAAAAACCGTTTTATATAATTTACTAGAAACAATCAGAATAATGGGTGTTTATTTGCAGGCCTTCCTTCCAGAAACCGCTGATAAAATATTTAAACAATTAAATACCCAGAACCGTTCAGTAGAATCAACTAAAACATTTGAAGGTATGGATCCAGGTATTATATTAAATAAGCCAGAAATTTTATTTGCTAGAATTGATAAAGATGAAATAATAAAAAAATTACCTAATTAACGTAAATTGTTGTAAATTGTCGCCATCTTTATCCTAAAACATCTTGCTTACAATATAACCATTATGTTATCCTAAAGAAGGACGAATACAAATAGAGAGGGATAAAATGAACAAACATATTAGTGGAATCGGTGTGATGTTTGTTTTAATAATAATTTACTTGACTATGAGTATTATAAATAAATTTAACTATCTAGACCTCGCCTATTTATTATTTATAATCGCATGCTTTATTAGATTTATCTATATCAAGAAAATTGAACACAAAAATGAACTTAAATAGTTCTTTTTTTCTTTCAAAAAAATGTTATAATAAACAAGGTGATATAAAATGATGATCGATACGCACTGTCACATAAGTAAAGAAGACTATAAAGACCCAGAAGAAATCATAAAACACATGGAAGATAATATAATGATAGTAAGTACTGCTAGTCTAACAGATATAAATGAAGTAATAAACCTCTGTGAAACTCATAAAAATATCTATGGCACTATCGGTATTCATCCTGAGTTTGCTGATACCTATACTGAAGAAAACTTAAAACAAATAGAAAAATATTTAACTCATCCTAAAATAGTTGGTATCGGTGAAATAGGATTAGACTATCACTATACTAAAGAAAATAAAGAAAAACAAAAAGAACTTTTCATAAAACAAATAAACCTCGCCAACAAATATAAAAAAACCATAGTCATTCATAGTAGAGATGCTATTGAAGATACATATAATATAATAGAGAAATACAAAAACAAAAACATCAAATGTAATATGCACTGCTTTAGTGGTAGTCTTGAAATGGCAGAAAGATTTGTGAAATTAGGTGTAACTTTAGGAATTGGAGGTGTTTTAACCTTTAAAAACGAAAAGAAGTTAAAAGAAATTGTCACCAAACTAGATATTCATAATTTTGTCTTAGAAACCGATAGTCCATATCTTACACCAGAACCTTTAAGAGGTCACCAAAACGAACCACAAAACGTCAAATATGTCGCTGCCAAAATATCCCAATTAAAGGGTATCTCATACGCAAAAACCCTTGAAATTACAACGCAAACGGCTATTCATCAGTTTGACTTAAAATTATAAATATGGTATACTTTAAATGGTTTCAATTTTGAAATATGAGGTGAAATATGAAAAAATATCACCTGCGATATTTTGGATTACCTATCTTAATAAGTATCCTAACTATCTCAGGGTTAATGACATCTGGTAACCTTTTTTCAGAAACGAAATTTGAAGTAAAAAACTTAAACCAGACTAAAAATTCAGTAGCTTTAACCAAAGTTATTGAATATGATACAGTCAAAACCTATAACAAGAAAAGACCTGCTGGCGTCACTATAACAAAAGAAGAGGGGCATACTGGACTGGCATACATCGATGAAAATAATAACGAAACAATCATTACAAGTCCAAAAAATGCAGAAATCGAAATTGGAACTGGAGACGAAGCCAATTATGTAGGCAAAATGACTGGTTATGGTGCTGACTGCCAAGGATGCTCTGGTGCGGGAACTTTAGCTTGTAAAACCAAAGATGGAAATTATTATAGTTTAACTAAAAATGGTATGACTTATAATGATTACGAATATGGTGAGGTTAGAATAATAGCTGCAGACTTAGATAAATTTCCTTGTGGAACTATTATCCAAGTTGACAATCCCAACCTTGGCACCTTTAACGCTATTGTTTTAGATACTGGTGGTGCTATGCAAAAAGCATGGAAAAATGGAATAGTTCACATGGATTTAGCTTATGTAACAGAAAACGATCCAGCAATTCATTTAACCACAAGTTCTAACGTTAAATATAGCGTCCAAAGATGGGGATACTAAACCTCATCTTTTTTTCTTAATTTTTTCTTAATATATATTAAGAAATCCTAAAAAAAATTTATAATTAAATAAACCTGCGTTAATATGAACTCAGGTGATGAAAAAATGAAAAAAATCTTAGCTATCTTTATAGCCGTTATCTTAATATTATTAGTATCTTATTTAAATAAGCCGTACATCAAAAATAAAATAGAAACTATAAGTGAAATTGACCCTTTAATATTAGTAAATCAAAATCACAAATTAAATGAAAACATAAATATAAATCTCATCAACTTCCAAGAAAATAAAATAGCTGATACCATTTATAATGACTTGGTAGACATGTATAACCATGCACTAAATGACAACATAACCTTAAAAATAAATAATGCCTATCGCTCAAAAGCTAATCAAACAAAAATTTTTAATAATAAAGTCCAAGCCTATGAAAATGAAGGATATACCAAAGAACAAGCCATAAAAAAAACTAAGCTAACTGTCCAACTTCCAGGTTACTCAGAACATGAAACTGGACTAGCTATTGACTTTAGCCATGAAGGATACTATGATGAAAATAATCAAATGTGGAACTGGCTTAAAAATAACGCCTATAAATATGGTTTCATTCAAAGGTATCCCCAAAATAAAGAGAATATAACTGGTATATCCTATGAGCCCTGGCACTATCGCTATGTTGGAAAAAAAGCAGCTAGAGAAATCACTAATCAAAATATAACTTTAGAAGAATACCTAAGGAGGCTAACTATAAAAAGTCAAGCACTTTTTAATAGTTTTGTCATAAATGGAAATAATCCCACGCCAAAAGACTCCAAAAACAGTAATTTTTAAAATTTTTGGAGTTAGAATGTAAATAAATTTT
>CALVRX010000047.1 GCA_944358815.1 uncultured Bacilli bacterium
CAATAATTTTCTAAAATCTGGATTTTGGACGATAGATTTAAAAATTGGATCAAACATAGAATTAATAAGTTCATCATTATGTATTTTCGTTGCAGGTTTATCATTATTTAAAGTATTATTCATTTTACCCCCTATCTAAGCCCCTCATTAGTTAACATACAACTTTTATTAAAAAATTCCTTTAAAAAAAACTGAAAAATTCAGTCTTTTCTTAAACACTCTTCAATCATACTAATTACCACATTATTAAAAGAAGTGTTGTTATCTTTTGCAATTTTCTCAATTTGCTTTACTAACTCTTCCCTTATATATATTGATTTATAAACAGCTGCCACTTTAGCTTTCGTCGGCTTTAACTTAAATGCCATAAAATCACCTATAAACATTTTAATATATGATACTAATAAATGATATATCAGAAATTTCTGATATACTTTTTTTATTTCATAAAATTTATAATAAAAATAGAAAATAAAGGAGAGTAGAAAAATGCGAGAAAAAATAAAAAAATTTTCCAAAAAATATCTAATAGGAATAATACTAGGAATATTTGTCTTTGGCATAGGTGGAGTATATGCTGCTACATATATCGCAAGTAATAGAATAACCTATGACCACTCTACAAGTGGCATGCAAGCAACAGAAGTACAAGGAGCCATCGATGAACTTTATAATACTTGTTTTCCACCAGCTGGAGAACAAATCATAAACAATGCCGGATTAACCAAAGACCCATATGAATGTAGATACTTTTTTAAAGGAGCAAATCCAAATAATTATATAACATTTAATGACGAGAAAGCAAACTGGCGAATAATATCGGTCGAATGCGATGGAACGATCAAAATAATGAAAATAAATAGTATAGGAAGTCAAGTATGGGATTCTACTAATAACAATTGGGCACGTCCAGCAGATTTGAACACATATTTAAATAGTACCTATTTAAATAATACATTAAATAATACTGCAAGAAGTCAAATAGTGTCACATGATTGGAGTATAGGAGCAGTAACCCAAGGTAATAATGACTTAAAAGACTAAATAAATGATGAAAATAGTAAGAAATGGAATGGAAAAATTGCCCTAGCTACATTAAGTGAATATATAAGAACCAATTCAAATACAAACTGTAAAACTATTCTCAAAAACAATCAAAATTATGCTACATGTAAAAATAGCACTTGGATGTATACAAATAGTGTTAATTGGTGGCTTTTATCGCCTAATCGTACTATTACTAACTATGCATACGTTATGAATTCGACCGGCTACATCAACGGAGGCAACCTTGGCACTAGCTCTGCAGTCCGTCCAGCTCTCTATCTATCATCTGATCTAACATTATCCGGCAGTGGAACTCAGTCAGATCCATATACAATTTCATAAAATAATACCGTAAAACTTACATTTTTACAAAAACTAGTCAAAAGTTTACAAAAAACGATAAAATTATGGTAAAATTATACTAGGTGATAACCATGGATAACATTATCGTAATAATAGGTGCCTCTGTAGGAGCAACATTAATTGTTGTCCTTATTGCCTTAGGCATATTAAAAAGTCGAAAAAAACAAAAATATAAAAAATTAATTGAAAACTTAGATTATCAAAAAAATAGACTTGACACTTCACCAGTTGGTCCAGAACTAGCTAAAGTGGAAAGTTATGTCAATAATGATAAATTAGAAGTTCTATATAATAACTGGAAAGAAAGACTAAATGACATCAAAGCAACTCAAATACCTAAAATAACTGACATGTTAATTGAAGCTGAATATTCTTTATCTCAAAAAGACTATAAAAGCACCATGTATAAAATAGCAAAACTAGAAATGGAAATCTATAAAGTAAGAGCTTCATCCGCTTTTTTACTAAACGAAATTAAAGACATTACTAATAGTGAAGAAAGAAATAGGGGAAGCATTACTAAACTAAAAGCTAAATATCGTCAACTATATGAAAAATTCGAAGAAACTCAAAATGAATTTGGTGAATTTAAAACAGTGGTAGCCATGCAATTTGAAAACATCACCAAAAGATTTGAAGACTTTGAAATTCTAATGGAAAACAATCAATATACCGAAGTTCCAACCATTTTAAAAGCCATTAATGATTTATTAAAACATATGGAAGTCGTCATTGATGAATTACCATCTATCGTTTTAATTGCTGAAAAAATTTTACCTAAAAAAATGGAAGAAATATATGCTATCTATCAAAAAATGGTCTCTGCTGGCTATCCATTAGATTATTTAAACGTCGAATATAATATCGATGAAGCCAAAAAGAAAATTGCCGACATTCTAGACCGCGCTCAAGTCTTAAATCTAGAAGATAGTCTTTTTGACTTAAAAGTATTAACAGAATATTTTGAAAATCTATTTACCGATTTTGAAAAAGAAAAAGTCATCAAATCCGACTATGATGATGCCAATAAAACTCTGCAAACTAAACTTAAAAAAATTAATATCTTAATTAAAGATATTTTTGAACAAATGGATGACTTAAAAAAAATGTATAGCCTGTCAGAAAACGATATTAAAGCATTATATGAAGTAAGAAGTGACTTAGAAAAACTTAACGAAGACTATCACACCTTAATTAGTCATACTAGTAATCATAGTTTTGCATACTCTAAACTTACTGAAGAAATAGAAACTCTAGTTATTAGACTATCAAATATTGAAAATAAATTAGATAACACTTTAAATGTCATCGGTAATATGCACGACGATGAAATGCGTGCACGCCAGCAACTATCCGAAGTAGAAGACTTACTTAAAAATTCACAAAATCAAATTAGATCCTTCAACTTGCCAGTAATACCAAACCGTTATTATGTCGAATTGAAAGAAGCTAAAGATGCCATGAAAGAAATAGTCAAAGAACTAGATAAAAAACCAATCACCATTGAAACCCTAAACACTAGAGTAGATACCGCTAGAGACCTAGCCTTAAAATTATATGGTAAAACTAAAGAAATGATGAAAAATGCCATGTTCGCTGAAATGGCTATTGTCTATGGAAATAGATACCGCTCTTCTGAAAAAGACTTAGACCGTAATCTCACATACTCAGAAATGCTTTTCAGTAAAGGTGAATATAAAAAATCACTCGATTTAACTATTAATTCATTAAATAAAATAGAACCAGGCATCTATGATAAACTTCTAAAATTATATGGTGGTAAAGAAAGAATGAGTGAATAAAAAAGAAAGTTTCAAATACTTTCTTTTTTCAGTAAAAAAATGTATAATTACAAAAGAAAAGAGGTGTCTTGTATGAATGAACTAATAATGATTAAATATGGTGAACTAACCACAAAAAAAGCCAACCGTAAAATTTTTATTAATATATTAACTCAAAATGTTGAAAAAACCTTAAAAGATGAAGATGTTGAAATAAAGAAAGACCAAGTTAGAATGTTTATTAAATGCCATGACGCTAATAAAATTGCTATAAAATTACAAAAAATATTTGGTATTCATAGTATAGTCATTGCCTATAAAGTAAATAATAATATCAATGATGTATTAAATAAAGCATTAGAAATAATGGATAAAACAAAACATACCTTTAAAGTAATCACTAAACGTGCCGATAAAAATTATCCAATTCATTCCATGGACTATAGTCGTAAATTGGGTGGACTAATTTTAAAAAATTCTAATTTTAAAGTTGATGTCCATAATCCTGATATTACCTTAACAGTCGAAATAAGAAGTGAAGGAACATTCATCTATATTGATGAAATAAAAGGAGCCGGTGGCTATCCAGTTGGTGTGCAGGGTAAAGGCTTACTTATGCTTTCTGGTGGCATTGATAGCCCAGTTGCCGGATATTTAACCATCAAAAGAGGTGTAAACGTCGAATGTATGTACTTTGAATCACCACCACACACTAGCATCGAAGCCAAAAATAAAGTTCTTAAACTTGCCAGTATTATTAATGAATACTCAGGAAAAGTAAAAGTCCATGTTGTGCCATTTACTGAAATTCAAGAAGCTATTTTTAAAAATTGCCCTGACATTTATATGATAACCATTATGCGCCGAATGATGTATCGCATCGCTGCACTTTATGCGGAAAAAATTGGTGCCAAAATATTAATCAATGGTGAAAGCATTGGACAAGTTGCCAGCCAAACTTTAGACAGCATGCTCTGTATCAATAATGTCACAAATATGCCAGTAATTAGACCAGTCGCCTGCTTTGATAAATTAGAAATAATCGACATTGCTAAAAAAATAAACACCTATGATACCAGCATCCTACCCTACGAAGATTGCTGTACCATTTTTGTTCCAAAACATCCAGTCATTAAACCAGAATTAGAAAAATGCTTAGAATATGAAAAACGATTTGACTATCAAACATTAATTGAAAAAGCCATAGACAATATTGAAACAATCACCAATTTTAATGAAAACTTTGACGATCTTCTTTAACAAAAATTACCAATAAAAAAAACGCATTAAATCACCAAATGTACACAATATATAAATGTACAGGAGGTGAAATTGTATGACTAATAATAGTAATCGTTTAGTAGTTCCTGGCGCTAAACAAGCAATTGAACAAATGAAATACGAAATTGCTAACGAATTAGGCGTTAAAATGGGACCTGATGCTACTAGTAGAGCTAATGGTTCAGTAGGTGGAGAAATTACTAAAAGACTTGTACAAATGGGTCAACAACAAATTACAGGTTCTAATTATAGTAAATAATTAACCATAAAATATAGAGACAGTCACATTGCTGTCTTTTTTCATAGATGCAAAAGAACATTTTAGCTAACCAATAAATTTTGATAAAACAAAATAGTAACCCATCAAATATTATTTTATGTGAAAAATTTAACATTCCTATACAGTAAAAAAACTTACTTCACGGTAAGCTAGTATTAAAATTTATTTGGCATTTTGTCCAATAATTTTATCGATAAGACCATAATTCAATGCTTCCTCAGCCGATAAAAAATGATCCCTCTCCGTATCATTTTGTATTTTTTCTAAACTTTGACCAGTATTCTCACTTAAAATTTTATTTAACTTAGCCTTCAATTTTAAAATTCTCTCTGCCGCAATTTGAATTTCCGTCGCTTGACCCTTCGCCCCACCTAAAGGTTGATGAATCATAACCTCACTATTAGGTAGACAAAACCTCATACCTTTTTCTCCAGAAGAAAGTAAAAATGCTGCCATACTAGCTGCCATACCAATACAAATAGTTGAAACCTTACTCTTAATATAATTCATCGTATCAAAAATAGCCATACCAGAAGTAATACTACCTCCTGGTGAATTAATATATAAATTAATTGTATTATGATTCAATGAATCTAAATAAAGTAACTGTGCCACAATAGAATTAGCTAATCCATCGTCAATCTCTCCACTTAAAATAATAATTCGATCTTTAAGTAGTCTTGAATATATATCATAAACTCTTTCACCATCACTGCTTTTTTCAACCACACTAGGTATTAAATTCATAAAAATCCCTCCTTATCATTATAATAGGTGTAAAGGAGAAATATTATTCAACAAAAAACATGACAAAATAACCTATTTGTGCTAAGCTAAAATATAGAAAATAAAGGAGGATTGATATGCGAAACCTTAAATTAAAATATAAAAACACCTACTTAGATGAAATACCCGAAGATACCACTTTGTATGAAGTTTCTAAAAAAGTTAAATCAGATTTTCAATATCCAATTGTCGGAGCTAGATTAGGTGCTTTTCTAGTTGGCTTAAACACCAAAGTAACTAGTAATGAAAAAGTAGAATTTTATGATCTATCCAGTCAAATAGGAAATCGTATATACTCTAGAAGTTTAGAATTTTTAGTCACCGTTGCCACAAAAAAAATATTAGGTGATGAAACCGATATATTAATTAACTATTCTTTAGAAAATGGAATCTACTGCGAAATAATTGGACAAAAAATAACAAAATTTACTATTGATAAAATTGAAAGTGAAATGCACCGCCTAGTAGATCAAAAATATACCTTTAAAGAAATGATTGTCGATAGATTTGATGCTATTAACTACTTTAAAAAACACCATCAACTAGATAAAGTAAATAGCTTTAGATATATGACCAATAGAACTGTCACTTTATATACCTTAGATGGTATATATGATTACTTCTATGGACCACTTGTTTATAATACCGGTATTTTAGATAAATTTGGTATCATCTATATCAAAGATAATAGTTTCATTCTAACTTATCCTAGCGTTTCGAACCCCAATAAAGTCGACGAATACATTCATCATAAACTAACCTTTGATACCTATAAAAGTTTTCAAAATTGGGGACGCACTATCGGTATTAGTACCGCCCCTGACCTCAACGCTATATGTACCGAAGGTAAATACGTCGATATGCTGAGATTATTTGAAACTCATTATGAAGATCAACTATCACTTCTTGCTGAAGAAATTGAAAAAAAGAAAAACCAAATTAAAATCATCTTATTAGCCGGTCCCTCATCAAGTGGTAAAACCACCACCGCTAAAAAACTAGCTTTATATTTAAAAGTCAAGGGCATTAACTCTCATAAAATATCCTTAGATGATTACTTCGTCGATAGAGTCAACGCTCCAAGAGATGAAAATGGACAATTAGATTTCTCTAGTATTGACTCCATTGATACCACACTATTTAATAACCATCTGACCAAACTACTAAATGGTCATAAAGTCTTAATGCCAACCTATGATTTCATCACTGGTAAAAAAGAATTTAAAGATAAATACTTAAAACTAGAAGAAGGCGAAATTCTCATCATTGAAGGTATCCATACCTTAAATGAAAAACTAACCAAAAACATACCAAGAGAAAATAAATATAAAATATTTATGAGTCCACTTATTCATCTAAAACTTGATAACCATAATAGAGTTCACACCACTGATGTCCGTAAAATAAGAAGAATTGTTAGAGACAATCTGTTTAGAGGCACTAATGCGGAAACCACTTTAACTATGTGGCCTAATGTTGATAAAGAAGCTAGACTAAGTATCTATCCATATCAAGATGATGCTGATGCCATGATTAACTCTTCACTAGGCTATGAACTAAGTGTCTTAAGAATATATGCTGAACCATTATTATATGGTATCGATAGTAGTAGTCCGCAATACCCAGAAGCAATGAGACTAATTAATTTACTAAGAAACTTCCTTCCAATAACCAGTGAAGTTGTTCCCAAAGATTCTATCTTAAGAGAATTCATTGGTGGAAGTGTCTTTGAAGAATAAAAGAAAGGAATGAAAAAAATGATAAAAGTCGCAATAAATGGATTTGGTCGTATCGGCCGTTTAGTATTTAGAATCATGGAGGAAGACCCTGAAATCGAAGTCGTTGCCATCAATGACTTAACTGACCCTGAACAACTAGCATACCTATTAAAATATGATACCTCACACCGTAGATACCTTCCAAACGAAATAACCTATGACGATGATAGTATCGTAGTTAAAGGACGTAAAATAAAAATTTACTCTGAAATGGACCCTAGTAACCTGCCTTGGAAAGACCTTCAAATCGATGCTGTCTTTGAATGCACTGGCAAATTCACAAGTAAAGATAAAGCAGAAGCCCATATTAAAGCTGGAGCCAAAAAAGTTATCATCTCTGCACCAGCTAAAGGAGACGTCAAAACCATCGTCTATGGCGTCAACGAAGACACATTAGATGGTAGTGAAACCATCATTAGTGCTGCTTCATGTACCACCAATTGTCTAGCGCCCGTTGCTAATATTTTAAATAATGCCTTTGGTATCAAAAAAGGTTATATGACCACTGTTCATGCTTATACTAATGATCAAACAGTCTTAGACGTTCCTCATAAAAAAGGCGCTAAATCTAGAAGAGGTAGGGCAGCCGCCGCTAACATTATTCCAACCTCTACAGGCGCTGCCAGTGCCTTAGGTAAAGTAATACCTGATTTAAATGGCAAATTAGATGGCAACGCCATTAGAGTACCAGTAACTACTGGTTCTGTTGTTGACCTAACCCTTGAACTAAATCAAACCGTCACCAAAGAACAAATCAATGCTGTCTTTAAACAACATCAAAATGAAACCATCAGCTATACTGAAGACCCTATCGTCTCTAGTGATGTCATCGGTGAAACTCATGGCGCCATTGTCGATGGTCTTTTAACTGATGTTCTGCATACTGAAAATGGTGACTTAGTTAAAGTCGTTGCTTGGTATGATAATGAAATGAGTTACTCATCTCAAATGGTCAGAACCGCTAAATACTTATTTAGGTAAATCCAAGAAGATTTACCTTTTCTAATTTGTAAAAAATAAAAAAAAGGTTATAATATTCATTGAGGTGATTTCATGTACTGTCCAAAATGTGGTAAAGAAAATGACGAAGATGCCTTATTTTGTAAAAAATGTGGTTTTCCTTTAGACGAAAATCCAGAAAACTATAACGAACCTGTAAATACCAAATATAAAAAAGGCAAAAATAAAACCAAAATCAAAAATAAAACCAAAACTAAAACTAAATATAAAAATAACAACGAAAAAGTCAAAGGAAAAATGAGCTTTTTTCAAAGTTTTATCATGTTTTTCTTTATCGTATTAAGTATCTGTGCCTTAGCCGCCGCTGCCTTCTTAGGCTATTATATCTATCAAAATCAAAATATCGTCGTTCCAGATGTTACTGGCTACTCCTATGAAAGTGCTGTAAGAACCTTGCAAGATAATAAACTGCAAGCTGAAAAAATTGAAGTTACCGTTGAAGATGAAGAGCAAGTAGGGCAAGTCCTTAAACAAAATAAAAAAGCCGGCTCTAAAGTCATGGAAAATACCGTCATCAAATTAACCGTCGGCATTTTAGATACTAAAATAACCGTTCCAAGCCTTACCGGTCTAACCTTAGATGAAGCCTTAAACATTTTAAATAAAAATAACATTAAATATGAAATAAAATATGAAACATCTGATAAAAAGCCAAATACTATCTTAAATCAAAATATTAAATCAGGTAAGAAAATTGAAAACACCCAAACATTAACCATTACCGTATCTAAACCAGAAGAAAAACCGCAAACACCTGAGGATAATCAAACAGACACTGAACCTGACGATGAGCAACCAACTCAAAATGAAGACCAAACCGAAAATCCTCAAAATACCAATAATTAACTCATTTCAAAGCAAATGAGTTTTTTCTATATAAAATTAAAAATAACCTAATTTTTACATATTGTTCTGTCAAATAAATAACTATAAATTGTAAATCACCTTGTTATTATTAAAAAAATAGTATAAAATAAAAAATAGGTGATAAGAATGAAAAAAGGGTTTACATTAATCGAATTATTAGCTGTTTTAGCGCTCCTTGGCGTCATCATTTTAGTCTCTGTCCCAAGTATTATTTCTACTAATAAAAAATCCCAAGAAAACGACTATAACCAGTATATTGCCAACATTCAAGGAGCGGCAGAAGTCTACATTGAAACACATGAAGAAAAATATGAACATCTTAAGACAACTTATGGTGCTACCGCCAGTGTCTCTATCGATAATCTAATTAATGGTGGATACATTAAAGGAAGCATCAAAAATCCTAAAACTAATAAAGCATTAAGTGAAGAAGCTGGCTCAGTTACCATAACTAATCAAAATGGCACATTAAAATATAATTATGCCCCATAGGAGGAAAACATGAAAAAAACAATTAAAGATTTTGAACTAAGTGGTAAAAAAGTAATCATTAGATGCGATTTCAATGTTCCCATTGAAAATGGTGTCATTAAAGATGACTCCAGAATCAAAGCTAGTTTAAAAACCATTAGATATGCAAGAAAACATAATGCTAAAGTTATCCTACTATCACATCTAGGACGCATTAAAACCGAAGAAGACAAAAAGAAAAACACCCTAAAACCAGTTGCTGAAAAACTTTCCGTACTTCTAAGAAAAAAAGTTAAATTTATCGATCAAACTAGAGGCGAAAAACTCGAAAACGCTATCGCCCAAATGAAAGATAAAGATGTTATCTTAATTGAAAATACACGTTTTGAAGACTTAGACGGTAAAAAAGAAAGTAATAATGATCCATCCTTAGGTAAATATTGGGCTCATTTAGGTGATATTTTTATCAATGATGCCTTCGGAACTATTCACCGTTGCCATGCTTCTAACTTGGGTATTGAAAATAATCTCCCAAGTGGTATTGGTTTCTTAGTGGAAAATGAAATAAAAAAATTATCTAAATTAACGAACAATCCTAAAAAACCATATACAATAATCTTAGGCGGATCTAAAGTTAGTGATAAAATTGGTGTTATCAGTAATTTAATCACTAAAGCCGACTATCTTTTAATTGGCGGCGGAATGGCTTTTACTTTTTTAAAAGCCGCTGGTTTTAATATCGGTAGTTCATTGTGTGAAAAAGAAAAAATTGACTTTTGTAAAGAAATGCTCGATAAATATCCCAATAAATTAATCTTACCAATCGATGTTATTACTGCCACCGAAATAAATGAAAATGCTAAAACTCAAGAAAGATTTTTAGGTGAAATTGAAGAAGAAGAAATCGGACTCGACATTGGACCTAAAACCGTCGAAGTCTTTAAACAATATCTAGATGACTGCAAAACCATCTTTTGGAATGGACCAGTAGGGTACTTCGAATTAAAACCATTTCAAAATGGAACTAAACAATTATTAGACATCATAACGCAAACTAAAGCCTATACTGTAGTAGGTGGTGGTGATACTGCCAGAGCCGCTTCCGACTTTAATTATCAAAATAAAATAAGCCATATTTCAACTGGTGGTGGAGCAAGCCTAGCCTTCTTAGAAGGTATTAAATTACCTTCATTAGACGCTATCGATGAAAAATAATAAAAGAAACTTTCTAATCATCATATTACTCACCGCCGTTATATTATATTTTGCTTTAAAAGATAATTTTGCTGAAAAAATAAAATATCTTTTTTCCTTTGATTTAAAATGGTTAATCTTATCATTCGCCCTTATATTAGCTTACTGGCTATTCAAAGGACTAGTCTTATATTACTGCACATCCAAAGTCAAAAAAGACTATACCCAAAAACAAGGCATCATGCTCATGGTAACCACCCAGTTCTTCCACGCTATTACCCCATTTGCCGCTGGTGGTCAACCTTGGCAAATATATAAATTAAAAAAAGATGGACTAACCTTAGGTGAAGCGACTAATATCGTTATTCAAGATTTCATTGCCTATCAAATTGCTTTAGTCTTACTAGGCTTTATAGCCGTAACCTCTAACTATATATTTCATATATTTCCAAGTGATTCACTTTTAAAAAAATTAGTTACCATCGGTTTTATTATTAATACCTTAGTTGTTATTATTTTATTCTTAGTTGCCTTTAGTAAAAAATGGAATAAAAAAATTATCGATGGTTCCATTAAACTATTAAATAAATTAAAAATCATTAAAAATAAGGAAAAATGGCTAAAAAAATCTGAAAAATTTATTCATAACTTTCATAATAGTGCTCTTATCTTATTTAAAAGTAAATTAAACTTTATTAGAATAATCCTTTTAAATTTTATTGCTCTAGTGGGACAGTACTTAATCCCATTTACCTTGCTTATGGGACTAGGACTATATGTCAATCCATTAATCGTCATCATTACATCTGCCTACGTTATGTTAATTGGATCTATGGTTCCCATTCCTGGTGGAACTGGTGGTCTCGAATTTAGTTTTATGGCTTTTTTCAAAAATTTTATTACTGGACCTAAATTATCTATCATTATGATTGTCTGGCGAATTGTCACATACTATTTTGGCATTATCATCGGCGCCATTGCTTTAAACTTTAATAAGGAGGTCAAATAATGCGTATTGGAATTTTTACCGAAACATATACTCCATATATTAGTGGACTTGTAACTAGTGAACTTATGCTGAAAAACGCCTTAGAAAAAAAAGGACATGAAGTATACGTCGTCACCGCTAACCTAACTAGTTTTCACTATGAATATGATGAACAAGAAAAAGTTTTAAGAATTCCAGGCATTCCAACTGGCATCTATGATTCTAGATTAACCAGTATTTATCCTATTAAAGCAATTAATAAAATAAAATCATGGCACTTAGATGTCATTCATTCTCAAACTGAATTTGCCATAGGTACCTTTGCTAGATTATTTGCCAAACAATATAATATTCCCATCGTCCATACCTATCATACAATGTATGAAGACTATGTTCACTACATTACTAAAGGGCATTTTGATAAATCTAGTAAAAAACTGCTCGAATATTTAACTAAATTCTATTGTGATAAAACCATCACTGAACTCATCGTTCCCACTAAAAAAGCCTATGATTTATTCAAAAAAAAATATAATGTCCAGCGCAACATTCATATTATTCCAACTGGCATTGAAGTTGAAAGATTTTATAGAGAAACAATCGACCCCAAACAAATAAATAAACTAAAAAAACAATATAACATTTCTAAAAAAGACTTTGTTGCCATCTTTGTTGGACGTATTGCGGAAGAAAAAAACATTCCCTTTTTAATAAATGTGACTGCCAATTTAATTAAAACAAATCCCAATTTTAAATTATTAATCGTCGGTGACGGACCCGATAAAGAAAACTATGAACAACTTACTAAAGAAAAACATTGTGAAAATAACATCATCTTTACCGGTAAAGTTCCTTGGGATGAAATTCCCATCTATTATCAGCTCGCTAATGTTTTTATCTCCGCTTCTCAAAGTGAAACACAAGGCTTAACTATTATTGAAGCTATGGCCGCTTCACTTCCTGCTCTTTGTATTGACGATGAAAGTTTTCGCGATACCGTCATTAATGAATTAAATGGCTATCTATTTAATACCGAAGAAGAATGCCAAAACATCATTATCAAACTCATGAATGATAAAAAAACCTTAGCCAACCTGCAAAAAAATGCTCGTAATAGTGCCGAACTTCATTCATCTAAATACTTTGCTGAAAAAGTCTTGGATGTCTATAAACTTGCCACCAAACATCGTAAACCGAGTTATAAGGAAAAAATCACTAATTTCTTTAGAAAGGTCTTCCTATGAACAAATTAATCTTAGTTAATTTAAAAATGTATTTAAACACCCAAAAAGAAGTCGATGATTATATCATCAAAACGTATGATTTAAAAGATAAATTCATCGTCTTTCCGCCCGCAATTTATCTTAGCAAATTTATTCAAAATAACTTTCATGTTGGCATTCAAAACACCTCGCATCATCAGTCAGGGGCCTATACCGGTGAAATATCCGCTAAAGCCATTCAAGACCTAGGTGTTAAATATACCTTAATAGGGCATAGTGAAGTTAGAGAAAATCTACAAGAAAATGATGAACTATTAAATCAAAAAATTGCTATAGCCACCCAAAATAACTTAAAAGTCATTTTATGTGTTGGTGAAAAAGCTGGTGAAAATGCTAAACAAGTAATAAAAAAACAATTAACTAAAGCCTTAAATAATATTCATCAAAATGTCATTGTCGCCTATGAACCCATTTGGGCAATTGGCACTGGTCAAACCCCAACAACTAATGAAATAAAGGACATTACCGATTATATTAAAAGCATATATAATGTTAAAGTCCTTTATGGCGGCAGTATCTCTGAAAAAAATATCAATGATTTAATGCAAATACCAAATTTAGACGGTATCTTAATTGGCAAATCTGGTGCCAATCCCAGTAGTTTAAGAAAAATTATAGAAGTTGCCCAAAAGTAACTTCTATTTTTTTTCAAAATATTATTCGACAAAACTAGCTATTTTTTACTCTAGTAAACAATGTCAATCTTTTGTATAATTTTTATAGTAAAGGAGAATAAAAATGGAAAAAATAAATATTTTAATGATTGATGACAATATAAACCTAATTGAAATGGTAAAAGAATACTTTAAAGATAACGAAACAGTTAATATCGCCTTTGAAGCCCACGATGGTGAAGAAGGCATTAATGAAATTACTAAAAATCAAGATAAAATTGATTTAATAATACTAGACTTAATTATGCCAAATAAAGACGGTATATATGTTTTAAGTGAAATGAAAAAACGTGGTATCAATAAAAAAGTTATCGTCGCCACTAGCTATAATGCCGCTGAAGTAATTAGAGAAGTATCTGAATTTGGGGTCAGCTATTATATCTTAAAACCTTTTGACCTCTCAGACCTTGAAAAACGTATATATGATATTACTAAAAAAGAAAAAAATACTAAAGATATTGATTTCTATACCAGTAATCTGCAAGTATCTATAACCAAAATGCTTCATGAACTAGGTATCCCATCACATATTAAAGGTTACCAATATATTAGAGAAGCCGTTAATATCATCTTTGAAAACCCCTCAGTAATTGGCGGTATCACTAAAGAACTATATCCTGAACTCGCTAAAAAATTTAATACCACTACCTCTAGAGTTGAACGCGCCATTAGACACGCTATCGAAGTCAGCTGGAATAGGGGAAACTTAGATTTTATGGAAGAAATATTTGGCTATAGTGTCGATATTGATAAAGCAAAACCCACTAATTCTGAATTTATGGTTACTATTGCCGATAAGCTAAGATTAGATTTCCATCAAGTAAACTAATCTTTTTTTCTTTAAAAAAATAAATTTCCATGATATAATTATAATAGGTGAGATAAATGAAAAATAAAGGATTTACTTTAGTAGAACTATTAGGAACAATTATTTTATTAGCTGTCATTGCTTTAATAGCCTTACCAGCCATTTTAAATGCCTTAACTACATCTCAAGCAGAAATCGACTCTTCTTATAAAGATGCCGCTCTAGCTGCTGCTAGAACCTATGTCAACGATAACATGGATTCCTTTCCCAAAGCTCTAGAAAGTGCAACCTCTAAAAAGGAATATGGAAATCAAGGCAATATCACAGTTCAGTTTTTATTAAATGAAGGTTATCTAACCGATTCTAGTATCAATGCTGAAGATACCTGTGAAATGATGAATGACTATATTAAGGTAACTAGTGACTCTAAAAAATACATTTTTGAATATAATGAAGTTTCTGATGAAGGAGTATGTGAACAATGAAAAATAAAGGATTTACCCTAGTTGAACTTTTAGCTGTTATAGCCATATTAGCTATCATTGCTACTATTACCACACCAATAGTCTTAAATGTCTTAAATGAATCTAAAATTAATACCTTTAAAGATAATGCACTAGCCTTAAATAGAGCTGCTCAAAACTACTATGCTTCATCAACTATATCTGATCATGTCGACCTACCACTACTTATTACCTTTAATAATCAAACTGCTACTAATAAATTTTTAAATAACTCTACCAATACTTGCGAAACATCAACTGAAAGAAAAATGGAATATAATGGTAAAAATCCTGATAGTGGTAATATCTTTATCGATAAAAATGGTGATATTTCTATAGCTATCTATAATAAAGAAATATCTAAATGCGCTACTAAAGGACCTAAAGATAAAACCATTACTATCCAAGATAAAACCGCATCTCAATGCGTTTTAAATAATAACCCTTGCTAAAACATACTGCCAAAGTATGTTTTTTCATAAAAAAATTTACAAAATTATTCATTCGTGGTATATTGAATAAACCAAAAGAAAGGAAATTAATATGTGGAAAATAGGTAATGTAACAATCAAAAATCAATTTGTTTTAGCTCCCATTGCTGGTGTATCAAATCCTGCTTATTTAAAAATAGCCCAGCAAATGGGCTGTGGTTGGGCTATTACTGAATTAATTAGTGCTGAAGCAATCATCAGAGGTAATCAAAAAAACTTCGAAATGTTAAATGGCATCGATGAATTAACCATGCCCATTAGTATCCAACTGTTTGGTTCTAATAAAGATACTCTAGCTAAAGCCGCTAAAATAATCAATCAAAAATATCCTAAAAATATGATTGATATTAATATGGGGTGCCCAGTCCCTAAAGTAGCCATATCCGCTAATTCTGGTAGTGGACTTTTAAAAACACCAGAAAAAGTCTATGAAATCGTCAAAGCCGTCACCACTGCCGTAGACGTCCCCGTTACCGTTAAAATAAGAAGTGGTTGGGATAGCAATAGTATTAATGCCGTTCAAATAGCCAAACTATGTGAAAAAGCTGGAGCTAAAGCCATAACCATCCATGCTAGAACAAGATCTCAAGGCTATAGTGGTAAAGCCGATTGGAATATCATTAAACAAGTTAAAGAAAATGTAAAGATTCCCGTTATCGGTAATGGTGATATTAAAACCCCCCAAGATGCTCAAAAAATGTTGTACCAAACTAACTGTGATGCCATCATGGTAGGAAGAGCTGCTCTAGGTAACCCTTGGCTTATTAAAAATACTATCCATTACCTAAAAACCAATCAATTACTTAAAAATCCTACCACCTTAGATAAAATAAATATGATAAAAAAACACTTTAATTACCTTTTAAAAATCAAAAACGAAAAAACCGCTCTTTTAGAAATGCGCACTAATACTTGCTATTACCTAAAAGGCATGCCTAATACTTCTAATATAAAAAAAGAACTCTTTCAAACCAAAACTAAAGAAGAATTTCTAAATGTTATAGATAAATTAAAAACCCCTATTCGATAAGAGTAGGGGTTATTATTGTAAATAAATCACCAGGAGTACAGTTTAAATATAAACAAAACTCTTCAATATACCTAAATGAAATAGAATTAGTTTCTCCTCTTATAATCCTATTCAAATTTCTTGAAGTAATATTCATCTTCTGACAAAGCCAGTATTTACTTCTTTTTTCCTTCTTAAGTAATTTCTCAATATTTACATTTACCATTAGCTCACCACTTTCTAACAAAATTGTATCTGATATGGTAAACATAAATAAGACACTTACATTACCCTTATTAATACATATAAATGCAAAAAGGCAAATAATAAAAGAAGTTTCCCTCAAAAAAACTTCTTTTATTATATTGAAATAAATTATCAATTTTTTTAATTTTGTATTAATGTCAACTGAAAATGTTTAAATAATCATTATTATCAACATGTAGTGTCTTTTATTTCTTTTATCAATTATTAAATATCGTCTAAATATGATAAATGCAAATAAGGTACTTGCATTACCCCTATAAATAGTTTATAATTACTATAGGACAATACTAAACAAAATTCGACAAAGGAAAACATCTATAATAAGAAGGGTGAGAAGTAATGCACAGAGGAAAGAAAAAGAGAAATATTATC
>CALVRX010000048.1 GCA_944358815.1 uncultured Bacilli bacterium
CCATTATGATGTAATTCTACTATTCCTTGAATAACTGTATTTTCAACAGTTTCTGTAATATCGTCTTTTTTAGACAAATCGCTTATTACATGTCCTTCCGAATCATAAATAACGGAAGAATTATTTGAATTTTCTTCTTTTACTTGTGGTCTTTTAATAAAAAATAGTATTCCTACTATTGCAACAAATATCAATAAAATACAAATTAAAATAATAAATAATATTTTTTTCTTGTTCATATCATATCTCCACAATTTTTTTTAATTATATCACACAATCAAAAATTATAAAATGTAATTTTTCAATTAATATATTATCAAACCCAAATTTATTCCAAAAATAAAAAAGAGAATATTTAATAACATAAAATACACCTCCAAATATAAAAATTAAAAGAGATTTTGAAGGAAAAATTCCCACAAAATCCCCAAAACACAAACTGAAATGTTTTTAAATAAACCTAATTAAATTTTTTTAAACTATTTTAAATTTTTGTTAAACACTTAAAATACAAGTGAAAATTTGCTATTATAGTTATATCAAATAATTGAGAAAAAGAGAGGCTTGTAAAAAAACATCGCACTTGTAATGCGAGGGTCATCCGTTCGAATCGGATAAGTGGCTCCAATAAAAGGTCATTAGTTTTGAGATAGCTCTTAATTATTGACTTTTTTTATGTTCAAAATATACATTTTATTATTTTATAAAAAAGCAGCATATAGAGAAATTGATTTTATATTATTCTCAAAGCCAAAGTTCCTAGTTGAAAACTTTTATATAATTCTAATTGTTCTATTATTTTTCCATCATCAATAGTTTTTTTAAAATATATTTTAATTCAGAATTTTTTTGTAGATTAAAATATAAACATTGTCAAAATTTTCTTATCTTTATAATAATGTTTTAAAAAAGTCAATAAAAGTTGCCACTTTTTGCGGGTAAAAATTATAAGATTGCTAAACTTTAGAAAAATAGATGGATTTTTTATCTTTTATCAAGAGAAAGTAATTATAAAATTAAACTTTTATATTTTAAACATATACTTTTTAAGTAATTTGTTGTAATATATAATAAATAAATGTAAAATTTATAATAAAAAAATAAATGGGATAAAAATGGGAATACTTTTTTATATAGGAATAGTAGCATTACCATATATAATATGTGCAATAATGGTATTGATAATGAGTACAAAATTAATAAAAAGTAATTTTGTAAAGATTTTGCTAATTATAATTATTTTAATTTTAGGATTTGTAATATTAATAAATGTTAAAGAAGAAAGACCAGATGATTTATGTCGAAAAATGGCTGAGATTAGTGATAATCAAACTCTTATAGGATTATCAAAAGAAGAAGCTCAAGAAAAATTAGGCAAACCAATGGAAGAATTTAATGATGCAGTTGGGAATATATATTCGTACTATGCTGGAAATATGGATAAGGGAGTATTTTTAGGAAAAACAACTATTCTTTTTGACTATAAATATATGTGTGAATTACGAATATGTTTTGATGAAAATGATATAGTAAAGAGTACTTCAATAAAATTGATTCCTTAAAAGTAATTATATAAAATGAAAGAAAGTGTGTAAAAAATTGAAAAAAGAATATGTTTTTCTAATTATAAATTATGCAATATTTTTTGTATGTTGGGCTATATTTAAAAGTGGAATAGCATTATCAGATAATGAGGTATTGTTTATTATTTCTTTAATAAATTTATTGGTTCATGCATTACTTATACTTGGTGGATAAGAGTTAATTTACTGTATTTTTTCATCAAAAAATGAACCGCAATTAGTTTTTAAGGTTTTAGCAATTTCTATATTAATAAATGTTTATATAAGCATCGTTATAGGTAGTATAAGTGATATTATTATATATTTGTCAATAAATCAAATAGTAGGGACTATAATTGGAAGAATATATCATAAAATAAAATATAAACAATAAATAAAGTTATATATAGTTGCTTTAATACTAATAAAAAATAAGGAGAATATAAATGAGTAAAAAAGAATATATATTTATGTAATAATTATAATAATTATAATTTTATTATTAGTAGGTTATTTTATTTTAAAAAATAATAAAACTACTAAAGATGTTAATATAGAAACTACTAATTCAGAAAGTTTAGAGCAATTAAATTATATATTTTTTAAAGATAGCATTCCATATAATGATATGACATATTTTAACAACATATATTATAAGCAAATAAATTCATTAGAAGAATACAATGAATTTAAAACTAAAGTATTTTCTTTACCTGAATGTGAAACAAATTTTAATGAAAATTTTATACTTGTAACGATGATGGAAAATGTTTCAACACAGTATTTAGTACCATATAAAATTTATGATGAAAATGATACTTTATATGTATGATTAATAAAAGATGCTAGCGCTAATCCTAATTCTAATGCTATAATTATAGAAATCCCTAAAAGTCTACAAAAAGTAAAATAGAACCGTATAAAGCAATAGAAGAAGAAGTTCCTAATGAAAATTATACACCAATAGAAGAACTACCAGAGAACTATACAGCAGAGGAAGCCGTAAAAGATAATTGCTATGTTGAAGATAGTATAAATCATTTGAATCAAGAATTAGCAGAAGAATTCCTTGATAATTATAATAATTCTAAGGATGCTTTTCTAAGAATAGTAAGAATTTCTGAAGATAAAGAAAGTATCATAGATGTGTATTATTCAGCAAATGAAAATAAATTTCTTGTTTGTTTAGATAATAGTAGGGTATTTGAAAATACTACTTATAATTATTATAAATATTCTAATTTAGATAAAAAGACATTAGCAATTGGTAAAGATGGTTCATCTGATTATTATTCACTAACAGACACTTTAGAAAATGATTTGTTTTTATTTTATATTTAAATATTAAGTAAATGCCAATAATATAGAGATACTCTTAATTATTGGCATTTTATTTTGTTAAAATTCTGACTAAGTTTTGAATAATTACTATAAACAATAAGATAGATTTATTATCTATCTTTATTCATCTTTTATATCTAAAAATAATTTATCATCAAAAAATTCGGTTAAAGTTATGTTAAAAGCTTCACATATATGTAATAATGTAGAAATTCTAGGGTCATGAGCTTTATTATTCATAAAAGATAGTAAAGTTGTGTGAGGTAATCCTGCTAAAGTAGAAACTTTATTAATCGTTATATTATTTTTTTTAGCTAAATCTATAATTCTTTTTCTAATTGCCTCTTCTAAATTCATCATTTAAAATCCTTTCAAATATTGAAACGTCGATATTTTTACGTAAATATATTGACAATTTAAATTTTAGCATTATATAATATTAAATGTAGTCAATATATCGACGTAAATATTATGAAAAGACACAAAAGTTAAGAATGGAGGTATTAAAATGTTTAGCCAAAAAAACAAAAGAAATAAAAGAAAAGAAAGATATGAACTTGATTTTAAAGGTATTACATTAATTGCTTTAGTTATTACAATTGTAGTTTTGTTAATACTTGCGGGAGTATCAATTTCAATGTTAACAGGAAATAATGGAATACTAACACAAGCACAAAATGCAAAAGAAATGACAGAAAAAACTTCAGAAGAAGAAAAAGTACAACTAGCAGTAATAGGAACTGAAACCAAAGATAATGGACATTCAGATGTATTAGATGAAACAAATTTTAAAAGTGAATTAAAAAAACAATTTGAAAATCAGGAATTAGATGTAAAAACAAATGGTGATGGAAGTTTTATAGTAACTGTAAAAGATAGTAAAAGAAAATATTATATTAATGATGACAAAACAGTAGTAAATAGTGATAATATAATAGAAATAGGAACGAAGACTGAACTAGAAAATTTTAGAAATGATGTAAATAATGGAAATAGTTATGAAGGAAAAGTAGTATTGCTTACAAATAGTATAGATTTAGAAGGTGAAGATTGGGAACCAATTGGTTCTTATCCAATGGAAAATTCAACTCCTGCAGATAAAAATAATAAACCATTTAAAGATATTTTTGATGGTTGTGGATATGAAGTAAATAATTTTAATATTGATACTACAGATAAAGTACAAGGATTATTTGGATTAGTTGATAGTGCAAAAATTGCAAACTTAGGTGTAGGAGAAAATGTTGAAATTAGTAATGTAGATGACGGAGCAGGGGGAGTAATTGGATATATTTATAATGGTACTAAAGTATATAATTGTTATAGCAAAGCAAGTGTAAAAGGAAATAAAAATGTTGGAGGAGTAGTTGGAATAAGTTTTGAAAATAACAAAGTTTTAAATTGTTATAATTTAGGCAAGGTTGAAGGAACGACAACTGTAGGAGGTGTTTTAGGTTACCTAAAGTCTTTATCAGAGATAAAAGATTGTTATAATGAAGGAAGTGTAACAGGAAGTGGAAACTGGGTAGGAGGAATAGTAGGACAAGCAGAAGATTCATCAACTGTAGAAACATCATATAATAAAGGTTCTATCTATGGAAAGGCTAACAATACTGGTGGAATAGCCGGAAAACTTTTTAATAATAGTATAGTAGAAAGTTGTTATAATATTGGAAAAGTAACAGGAGATGGAGATTATATAGGAGGTATAGTAGGACATATTCAAGCAAGTAATGCTAGAAATTGTTATAATACAGGAATAATTAAAGGTGATAATGCAACTGAAATAAATTCAGTTGTAGGAAGAATTAATACTTTAAATGACTCAATTGTAGATAATTGTTATACTCTTGAACGGAGAATATAGTAATACAATAGATATAAAAGGAATAAAAGTATTAACTAGTGAAGAATTAAAAAATGCAGATAGTTTATTAGGAAGTATGTTTGAAAAAGATAATGAAGGTATAAACAATAATTATCCAATTTTATATTGGCAAAATAAAAAAGCTCTAGATTAACTAGGGCTTTATCTTATTCAAAACTAACAACATCATTATTATCGTTTTGTTCTACATTCATATCTAAATCATTAGAAACTTCATTTACTTCTTCTACAGGAGTTTCATT
>CALVRX010000049.1 GCA_944358815.1 uncultured Bacilli bacterium
AAACAAAGACAAGGTAAATAGGAGGTGTTTTTATGGCACGTATTAAAGGTGTAGATATACCAAATAACAAAAGAATTGAAATCGCTCTTACTTATATTTACGGTATTGGAAGAAGTTTGTCTAATAAAATCTTAGCTGACGCTAAAGTTGATATTAATAAAAAAGCAGGAAGTTTAGATAATGATGAACTTTCACGTATTCGTGATGAAGTTAACAAATATTTAACTGAAGGTGATTTACGCCGTGAAGTTAACATGAATATTAAGACTAAGATGGAAATCAATTCTTATCAAGGTACTCGTCATAAAAGAGGCTTACCAGTAAGAGGACAAAGAACTAGTAGAAACGCTAGAACTCGTAAGGGTAAACCTAAGACAATAGCAAATAAGAAGAAATAACTTTAAAAGGAGGATATTATGGCTTATAAAGCAAGAAAACGTAAGGTTAAAAAGAATGTCCCAGAAGGTAGAGCCTTTATTCATTCAACTTTCAATAATACAATTGTTACCCTTACTGATAAAGAAGGAAATGCGATTAGTTGGGCATCAGCTGGTACTGTAGGCTTTAAAGGTAGTAAAAAATCAACTCCTTTTGCGGCTGGTATGGCTGCAGAAGCTGCTGGTAAAGCTGCAACTGAAATGGGTATGAAAAAAGTTGAAGTATATGCGAAAGGTTTAGGTTCTGGAAGAGAAACAGCAATTCGTTCATTACAAACAGCTGGTTTAGAAATTACTTCAATTTCAGATGTCACACCTATGCCACATAACGGATGTCGTCCACCAAAACGACCTCGTGGATAATTGGAAAGGAGACTTTTATGAATTTTGAAAAACCAGATTATAAAATAACAGATTATGTAGAAAGTAATAATTATGGAAAGTTTGAACTAGAACCTTTGGAAAGAGGTTTTGGTATGACTATCGGAAATGCACTTCGTAGAGTTATGCTTTCATCAATGCCTGGTAGTGCAATTGTAGCTGTTAAGATTGATGGAGTTCAACATGAATTTCAAACTATGGAAGGTGTTATCGAAGATGTTACAGCTATAATTTTAAATTTAAAAGGTATAGCTATTAGAAATCATTCTGATGAAGTTAAAACGGCTCATTTATCAGTTCATGAAGAGAGAACAGTTACAGCGGCTGATATTATCTGCGATAGCGATGTTGAAATAATTAATAAAGATCAAGTTATTGCTACTTTAGCTAAAGGTGGAAAACTTGATATGGAATTTATTATTGCTAACGGTCGTGGTGCTGATTTATCAAATGTAAATAAAAAATATATTACAGATGCAAGTTTAGGATATATTCCTATTGATGCACTTTACTCTCCAATTGAAAGAGTAAGTTATGAAATTGATAAAGCTCGTGTAGGACAAGATGCTTCTTATGATCAGTTAATTATGGAAGTAGAAACTAATGGTGCACTTCGTCCTGAAGAAGCTATGGCTTTAGCTGCTAAAATATTAATTGAGCATTTAAATATTATTACTAATTTAAGTGAAATTGCTGATATTACTGGTATTATGAATGCTAAACAAGAAGATAGTAAGCAAAAGAAATTAGAGACTTCTATTGATGATTTGGATTTCTCTGTTAGAGCTTATAATTGTTTGAAGAGAGCAAATATTAATACTTTAGGTGATTTAACTGAAAAATCAGAATTAGAAATGATGAAAATACGTAATTTAGGTAAAAAGTCTTTAAAAGAAGTTATGGACAAAATTAAAGATATGGGACTTAAATTCCGTGATGAAGATTAGTTAGGAGGGAATTAATGGCTTACAGAAAATTAGGACGCGATAACAAACATAGAAGAAGTATGCTAGCTAATTTAACTAAAGATGTTATCAACAATGAAAAAATAGTTACTACTGAAACTAGAGCTAAAGAAGTTCGTAAATTTGTCGATAAGATGATTACTTATGGTAAAGACGGTTCATTAGTAGCTAGAAGAAAGGCTTTAGCATTTTTACATAATGATAAGGATACTGTAAAAAAAGTATTTGATGACTTGGCAGTAAGATATGCTAAAAGAAATGGCGGATATACTAGAATTTCTAAGATTGATGAAAGAAGAGGAGACGACGCTTTAATGGTTGTTTTATCTTTAGTAGAAGAGGATGCAAAATAAGCATCTTTTTTTTTTGACTTTAAGGTCAATCCATGATATAAATATTATAGGTGATATTATAATGGATGAAGAAGTAAACGCATATGTAGCTGATATTGATAGGGTATCTATTTCTGAGGTAGTGAATGTTTTACCGAAAATTGAAATTTATAATTCTGATATTATTATGAGTCAAATATGTGATTGTTTGGCTCGAAATATTAATATTATGCGTCAACTTAATGACGAAGCTGGGAACCACGCATTAGATGGAGAAATTGTTATTTCATTAAAAAAATATTATATATGTGTAAATGCGTTTAATCATGTTAATGCAAAGAAAAATAAGAAGAATGAGGTTGCTCATCAAATTGTTTTTGCTAAAACGGCTAATGGTAAGCCTTATTTTATACAGGATTTGGATAAAGTTCCTAAGGAATTATATGGTGATGTAGCTAAGGCTTTAAATTTGATTATTAATGGAGTTAATATGAGTAATATAAGTAAAGTACGTTTTTACAACAATTCTTTATCGCAAAAAGTGTTGGAATTTAAAGGCTTTCAAGCAAGAATTTTTACGACTAAGTTAAAAGGTAATATTTTATGTATATTGGGATTAGTTATAAAAAAAGCTACAGATTATAAAAAAATACAAGATAATTTGAAATATAGATTGATTCAGGCGAATAGTCAAATTGAAGGTTTAAGACAAATGATGAATGATCCTGAAGCAACGAAAAAATTATTGAGTGAGAGTAAAGAAATTTTAGATGAAGTTATGAAAAAAATTGGGGTCATTGAGGATAGTGATGATGTTGAGTTGTTATTTCCAGATGATGAACAGTTGAATGAGATGGTTCCTTATTCACAGGATGAAAATTTAAATAATGATGTACATAATGTAGTACGTGTAAAATAGAAAAAATTGCTGTTTTCAGCAATTTTTTTATAATGGTTTTCTTTTTGTCATGATTTTTTGATTTTCTTCTTCTGCCCATTTTAAATGATTATTATTGTAATTTTGGTGATATTGGTGCATTAAATCTTCATTTTTTAATTCTTCAAACATTTCTTCTGGAAGATATGGTTTGATTTTATCACCCCATATTATATATAACATTTCTAAAAATTGGTTATTGTATTTTTCGTTAGTGGGAATTTTTGTAAGAGTCTTGGGGTCGGTAAGTAAGTTGTGTAAAATAATTTCTTCATCTTCTAAGGTAATATTTGGTTTATTTTTTTGATGATAAAATTGATTGATTTTTAATTTTTTTAGAATTTCTGTTGGAATATATGGAGCAATTTTATCTTCTAAAATAATGTAATATAGTTCTAGAAAATCATAATCATATTTATAGGTGGCAGGTAATGAAGCAATTATTTGAGGATTTTCGATGATAGCTTTAAATAATGTTTCGCCATCTGACATGTGTTTTTTATTCATATTTTTTCCTTTCATTATAATTATATTAAAACACTTTAGAGATTATGTCAAATAATTTACAAATTGAATATCATATTATATAATGTTTTTAAGGTGATTTTATGAAGGCATTAATTACAGGTGCAAGTTCTGGTATAGGCGCTGATATGGCTAGAGTATTAGTGGATGAGGGATATGAAGTAATACTTGTAGCTAGAAGAAAAACGAGATTAGAAAAATTAGCTAAAGAATTAGGAGATAGAGCTAGAATAATTGTTAAAGATATTTCTAGTACATATAATTGCATGGAACTTTATAATGATTTAAAAAAAGAAAATATTGATATTTTAATTAATAATGCGGGATTTGGGATATTTGGCGAATTTAGCGATACTAATATTGATAAAGAATTAGATATGATTGATTTAAATATAAAAGCATTACATACACTTACTAAATTGTTTTTAAAGGATTTTAAACGGAAAGATCGCGGTTATATTTTGAATGTGGCATCTTCGGCAGGTTTTTTATCTGGTCCTTTGATGGCAAGTTATTATGCGACTAAGAATTATGTTGTCAGCTTATCTTTAGCAATTTATGAAGAGTTAAGAAGAGATAATAGTAATGTTTCAATTAGTGTTTTATGTCCTGGACCAGTAAATACGGAGTTTAATAAAATAGCTAGGGTACATTTTTCTATTAAAGGAATGGAAAGCATGGATGTAGCTAAATATGCTATTAAAAAAATGTTTGATGAAAAATTAATTATTATACCAGGATTGAAAATGAAATTAGGAATATTTTTGATTAGATTTGTTCCTAGAAAATTACTATTAAAAATTAGTTATAAAATTCAAAATGGTAAGCGAAGTTAAATCTTTGGTGATTTAACTTATTCTTTTGCGTATGTTATAGTGTGGGAGTTGATATATTATGGGGAAAATATTAGATTATGATGAGATGAATGAAATTTTGGATAATTTGGATAGTAAGGTTATTAAGAAAGAAAAGCCTATTGGATATACATATTTTGGTTATCCAATAGAACATTATGTATATGGTCATGGTAGGTATCATGTGATTATTACTGGAGGAACACATAGTAGTGAATTAATTAGTAATATTTTTGTGATTAGATTTATGGAAAAAATTTGTAATAAAGAAGTTAATATAGATGAAGATGAATATACTATTCATTTTATTCCAATCGTTAATCCTGAAGGTACTATTATTGTGACAAGTGCGATTAGGTCACTTATTCCAAGAGGCATAAGTGATGAAGAAGAGCAGACTTTTTGCCTTACTTATTATAGAAATAGTCATATCGAAGGTGATTATGTTAATAAATATGGTGACAAGGGGGAAAAGTTACAACAATTAATGTTTAGACATGCAACTCCTGATATATTAGATGGTAGACATAATAAGTTAAAAGATTATTTAAAAAAATTGTTTAAAGATAATAATTTACCTATTGGTTGTATGATTAATTGGTCTAGTAATGGTAGAGGCGTTGATTTAAATAGTAATATTGAATGTGGAAAATTTGTTAGCCGAGTTGAAAATGGTGAAGAGATATATGCAAAGTTACATTTAAACAATATTAGAAGAGATAAGTTAGGACCATTAGGTTGTCCTTATTTTGCTAAAAAAGGGGAAATTGAAAAAGAAAATGAAGCGTTGTTGAAATTTTATAATGAAATAAAAAATAATTTTGATTTAATTGGTTCATTTATTTATCATAGTTGTGGTGATATTGTTTATTATTTAGGTGATTCTAAAAAAGAAAATCCTTGGATAAAGTTATCTGAAAAAGATAAAAATAAAAACTATGAAGTGGCAAAGGTTTATGCGGGTAATACTGGTTATAAGCTAGACGGTTTTGAAATTTATACAACTATGGATTCGAAGTTAAAAAGTCTTTTTCCTGTTACTTTATTAATTGAGCTTGGAAGTGTTAGGGCAACGCCTTTATCGCAGTTTATGGATTTTGATTTAGATGGCAGTTTTGAAGCGTTTAAAATGGTCTATTCTAAGATAATTAAAAATAATTCGATGGCTATTATAAAGACCTTGCCGGTTATGGTTAAAATGTTTAATGAAGGTTCAATTGAGAAATAGATAAGAATAATTTTAAATATTTAATAATAGTTAGTAAGAAATAAAAAATTATAATTTATTTTAGAAGATTATGTGCATGTTGATGAAGAATAGAAGCAATATATAGCTTTTCTTATTTTTTCATTGTAAATTGTTTGTATTTATAATATAATAAATTTTGTGGTGAAATTGTATGCAGGCGATAGAAATAAAAAATTTAAGTTTTAATTATGGAAAATTGGTAGTTTTTAAAAATTTAAATTTAAATATTTTAGAAGGTAGTTTTGTCACAATTTTAGGAAAAAATGGTTCTGGTAAAACTACGCTTGCAAACATTTTGGCTGGTAATTTAAAATATAATGGTGATATTTTAATTTTTAATAAACCTTTTGATAAGAACAATGTTGGATTTACTGGCGATGAATTGGAATATGATAATTATGATACAGTTATGAATATTTTATTAAAAAAGGTACATGCTTTTGAGAAAAAAGATGTTAGAAAGAGGATTTTAGATCTTGCGGTTGAATTTTATTTTAGTAAGTATTTAGATAAAAAATTTGATGAACTTTCTATTACTGAAAAAAAGTTAGTTGTTTTGGGAAGTTTTTTGATAGAACCAGTAAAAATATTAATTATGGATAATTTTTTTGAAGATTTTGATAATAATTTAAGGAGTAATATATTAAATAAATTACGAAAGTTTTCTAAAAAAATAAATATGACAATAATTAATTTTACTAATGATGTAGAAGAGGGATTAGTTGGTAATCAGGTAGTAATTATTGGAAATGGGAAAGTTCTTTTAAAAGGGTCTAAAAAGAATGTTTTTGAAAACGAAAATTTTTTTGATGAAAATGATATGAATTTGCCTTTTGTAGTTAGTTTGTCAGATAAGCTGAAATTTTATGATTTAATAGATAAAATATATTTGAATGAAAAGAAATTGGTGGATGATTTATGGAAATAATATTTGATAATTTATCTGATAATGTTTTGAGTTTTTCTGATTTAGCACTTAATATTGAGAAGAAAAAAATCACTATTGTGACTGGAAAAAATGGTAGTGGTAAAAGTCGTTTACTTTTATTGATTCGTGATGAATTAGTGAAAGAAGGTTTTAATAAAATTGGCTATTTAGCTCAAAATCCGGAAAATTTCTTTTTTTGTAATACTATTTATCAAGAAATTTTATTTGTACTAAAAAAAAATAAAATACATACTGATTATGATAAGAAAATATTTGGTGCTTTAAAGATGGTTGGATTAGATAGAAGCTATTTGGATCGTTCACCTTTTGATATTAGCCGTGGTGAACAAAAGAAAGTGGCTTTGGCTAAAGTATTAGTGTGTAATCCAAGAATTTTAATTTTAGATGAACCGTTTACTTATTTAGATTATTCTAGTAAGTGTAAGATGATTAAATTATTTAGAATGATGAAACTAAGATATGGTAAAACTATTATTTTAGCTACTAATAATACAGATTTAGCTTTGGAACTGGCTGATGATATTATGGCTTTAAAAGATGGGGAAGTGGCTTTTAAAGGTGGTAAGTTTGAATTTTTTACTAATCATAAGCTGTTGGAAAAATTTAATTTGGATGAGCCTAAGTTAGCTGAGTTTACTAATTTGGTGAAAAATACTAAAGGAATTAATTTAGGGTACCGCGATGATATTAATGATTTAATAAAAGATATATATAGATTTGTTCGATGATAAATGTGCATGAAATAATTATTTGTGCTACAATAATATAGACATATTTGAACATAATAATTTGTAGTAGGAGGAATATTATGAGATACTTGATAACGTTTGCTTATGATGGTTCTAAATATAGAGGTTATCAAAAGCAACCTGATGTAAAAACGGTGCAAGGTGAATTAGAAACGGCATTAAAAACAATTAATGGGCACAAAGATGTAAATGTTGTGGCAGCCGGAAGAACTGATGCTGGGGTACATGCTTATAATCAAAAAGCACATTTTGATTTAGATATTAAACATATTACACCAGAAAAATTAAAGGATGGATTAAATAGTTTATTACCTAATGATATTTATATAAGAAATGTGGAAATAGTTGCAGATGATTTTCATGCTAGATATAATGCTAAAGCGAAAGAATATATTTATATTATTAATATGGGTGAGTATAATCCAATTGAAAAGGATTATATATATCAGTACAATAAAAAATTGGATGTTGTCGAGATGGAAAGAGCTTTAAAGTATTTAGAGGGTACCCATAATTTTAAGTCGTTTACTAAAAGTGACGATGAAAGGGAGGATTATGTTAGAACAATTGTGCAAACTAGACTTACTAGAGAACTTAAGAATGTTAATAAAATTACGCTTAGTTTTTTAGGAACTGGTTTTATGCGTTATCAGGTAAGAAATATGATTGGTACTTTGATTGAAATTGGTGAAGGCAAAAGGAAAAGTGAAGATATTATAGATATATTAAATGCTCAAGATAGAAGAAAAGCTGGTAAGACGGCTAGTCCAGAAGGTTTATATTTAAAAGATGTACTTTATTAATATAAAAGGTAATATTTTTAAAAGATTATCAAGAAGCTGTAAATATTTTAATTTTTAGTCAATAAAATGTATGAGAAAGGTTATAAAATCATATAATTTTATTGACTTTTTACATTGTTTTGACTATAATTAATACTGGTACATTGATTTTATCCCACAAGTGTAAGTCCTGGGAAAACTTACAATTGTTATGGAGAAAGGAAAATAAGAATGAAAACATACATGCAAAGAAAAGAAGATGTCACTAGAACTTGGTATGTTGTTGATGCTGAAGGACAAACTTTAGGTCGTTTAGCTACAAAAGTAGCTAGTGTTTTAAGAGGTAAACATAAACCTACTTATACTCCACATATCGATGGTGGCGATTATGTTATAGTAGTAAATGCGAATAAAGTAGTACTTACTGGTAACAAATTAAATGATAAAATTTATTACAACCATAGTAGATATACAGGTGGTTTACGTGAAAGAACAGCTAAAGAGATGATTGAAAATTATCCAGTTGAAATGATTGAAAGAGCTGTGAAAGGTATGCTTCCAAAAGGAAGATTAGGTAGACAAATGTATAAAAAATTATTTGTATATGCAGAAGGAAATCATCCACATAGTGCTCAACAACCTGTCGAGCTTAAAATGGACTAGGAGGAAAATAAATGGCTGAAAGAAAATTTTTAGGAACTGGTCGTAGAAAAGCATCTATTGCTAGAGTACAAATGGTACCTGGTAAGGGAACTATTACAGTTAATGGCAGAGATGTAAGAGACTTTTTCCCATACGAAACTAATATTATGGATTTAATGCAACCATTAGTTGCAACAAATAATGAAAATACATTTGATATTACTGTTAAAGTAAACGGTGGCGGATTTACTGGACAAACTGGAGCAATTCGTTTAGGTATTACTAGAGCTTTGCTTGAGTATGATAAAGAAAATGAAGGTAAAGAAGATTGTTATCGTAAGACTTTAAAAAGAGCTGGATTTGTAACTCGTGATTCAAGAGTTAAAGAAAGAAAGAAACCTGGATTAAAAGGTGCACGTAGAGCTCCACAATTCTCAAAACGTTAATATATTTTATCATCAAACATTGGAAATTTATTTTCAATGTTTTTTATTATTAGGAATTTGCTTTGTAAAACTTTGTGTAAAGTTAAGTTATTTTTTTGAAATGATATTGTTAAATTTTGGATATATACATATAATGTTAGTATAAGGTTGGAAACAATAGGGGCTGGCAATAGCCAATTCAATTTTCCAACTTTTTATATATATAAAATTTTGTTCTATATCATATGTAGAAATTTTTGGAAGGGTGAAATTGTGAAAGAACAGATAAAAAAATTGATTATTGATGTTATAAAAGAATTGAATTATAATCCAGATGATATAGAACTTCAAAAATATTTATATGAAAAGGGTGTTAAAGCTATACATAAAATTGATACTGAAAATTATACATTAGCTGAAGTAAGAAATCTTCTGAAAGAAAATATACCAACTATGATGCAAGAGTATGTAAGAATGAAAAATGTTATAGATAAAAAGAAAACTTCTAAAACTAGTTTTGGGGTAAGTGTTAATTATCAGTTAATAGAATTATTTAAGATATTAAATTATGTGTCATTAAGTGATGAATTTGAAATGGTAAAAAATAAATATTTGCACTCTCAGCCAGTAATTTTCCCTGGGCTTTTAGAATGTTCTTATGAAGAACTTCAAAATATTTATAAAAATATTATAGATAATTGTGATATTATAACACCTGAAGCTGAAGCAAAAATGTCATTAACAATTAATGATCAAATAATTCCATTTAATAATGATGGTACTGTTAATACTAAGGTGTTTAATTTTTCTTATTTGGATATTATTATGGATTTTGCTCGTCAAAATAATATGAAGGTAAAGCTGCATACATTGATTTGGCATAAACATTTTCCAAAAGTATTAGAAAATTGTTCTTATACTCAAATTATGTCGTTTTTAGAAGCGTATTTTTCTTGCTTGTCCAACAGATATGGTACTGATGTTTTTTATTCAATAGATGTCTTAAATGAAATTGTGGCTGATATTAATTCTGAGGAATTTAAAAATGGGGAAATTTTACGTGATTCAAAATGGAAAGAGAAACTTGGGAATAATTATTATTTAATTATTTTGAAATTAGCACGAAAATATTTTTCGAATGTTAATTTAGTGTATAATGAATATGATGAGATTAATTTAGAAAAGAGACATCGCATGATTAGATTGATTAATGATATTAAACGTGAAGAAATGCTTACTGGCACTACTTTACTTAATTCGATAGGTTTGCAGTCTCATTATAATGAATATACTTCAGATGAGGATATTAAAGAAACTTATAAAGATTTGTCGCAAACTGGTAAATTGCTTCAAGTATCTGAATTAGATGTGCGGCAAATTAATGGTTATGATAGTGTACAAACAAATAGGATTTTTAGAACTGTATTAGATTGTGCTACAACATATAATGTCGATTATTTTACTTTTTGGGGACCTACTTCTTCTATTTCTTGGAAGTCAAAGAAGGTAAGAACTTTTTTAAATGATGAAGGAGCAATTGATAATAATGTGAAGCAAATAGTGAACACTTATAGTCAAAAAAGGAAAAGCAAAATGCTTAAAGATGGAAAGAGCTTATAAAAAGATACCTTGATGTATTTTTTTTTGAAATTTTTAGAATTTGTCATAATATGGTATACTATTTAGTGGATATTAAATGAAATTGGCGGTGATTAAATGCTTAAAATTAGTGATGAATGGGTCGATTATGAATGTTTAGATGCTGGTAATGGTGAAAAATTAGAAAGATGGGGTAATATTATTTTAAGAAGACCAGAACCTCAAGCTATGTGGGAGATTAAGTTTGATTATGCTTGGGATAAAATCGATGGCTTTTATCATCGCTCTAATAAAGGTGGCGGATATTGGGAATTTAAAAATAAATTACCTGAATTTTGGACAGTTAATTATAAAGATTTGACATTTAAAGTTACACCGACAAATTTTAAGCATACTGGTTTATTTCCAGAGCAAGCTGTTAATTGGGATTTTATGATGAATAAAATAACAAAGGCAGTTTCGCAAGGAAGACATGTTAAAGTTTTAAATTTATTTGCTTATACTGGGGCGGCTAGTATGGCTTGTAGTAAAGCAGGAGCAGATGTTGTGCAAGTCGATGCGTCTAAGGGAATGACGTTATGGGCTAAAGAAAATCGAGATTTATGTGGTCTTGCTAATCATAATATTAGATTTATTGTGGATGATTGTTTAAAGTTTGTAGAAAGAGAATATAGACGTGGTCATAAATATGATGGAATTGTGATGGATCCTCCTAGTTATGGTAGAGGTCCTAATAAGGAAGTTTGGAAGTTTGAGAAGAATATGGCAGTTTTATTAGATGCTTGTTTAAAAATACTTAGTGATAAGCCTTTATTTTTGCTTATAAATTCTTATACGACAGGAATTAGTAATATAGTTTTGGCTAATATGCTTAAGGCTATGATGTTACCAATTTACCCTAATGGTACTATATCTTCTGGTGAGGTAGGACTTCCTATTTCAAAAAATAATTTAATATTACCATGTGGAATATATGGGAGATGGGAATGTAATGATTAATATAATTTATGAAGATAATCATTTGTTAGTAGTAGAAAAACCAATAAATGTCCCAGTTCAAGCGGATAGTAGTGGTGATGAAGATTTACTTTCAATGCTTAAGAAGTATATAAAAGAAAAGTATAATAAGCCTGGCGATGTTTATTTGGGTTTAGTACACAGGCTGGACAGACCAGTAGGTGGAGTAATGGTATTTGCTAAAACTTCTAAGGCGGCTAGTCGACTTGCTAAGCAAGTGCAAAAGCATGAGATGAAAAAAATATATATGGCAGTTATTGAAGGAAAAGTTAGTGAAAGTGGAACTTTTATTGATAAGTTAAAAAAAGATGAAAAAAATAATATTACTAGAGTGTGTGAAGATGGTAAAGAAGCAGAACTTAGTTATAATTTGATTGGCTTTGTAAATAATTTATCCTTGGTTAGAATTAGTTTAAAAACAGGAAGAAGTCATCAAATTAGGGTACAATTTGCATCTAGAAAAATTCCTCTTTATGGCGATCAGAAATATAATCCTAATGCGGTTAAGGATCAGATTGCTTTATTCGCTGCAAAACTGGAGTTTAGACATCCAGTAACTAAAGAAATAATGAGTTTTGAATTACCATTGCCTGAGCGTTATCCATTTACATTATTTAAAAGTGTATAATGGGGGGATTTTAATGAAAAAGTTTAAAAATATTATTATTATTGTGATTGTGTTAATTATAATGTTTTTGATTGTAGGTGCTTTTTTAAGAAAGCCTAATTTAATGCCTGTTAAGGGACAGTTACAAAAGATTAATTTATCTGGAGTTGATAAATTAATGATTGTATCGCACCCTGGTGATGAGAGTGTATGGGGTGGAGCACATTTATTATCAGATAATTATTTAGTTGTTTGTATATCTTGTGGATTTGATAAGGATAAAACTAGTATTTTTCAGAAAAATTTACAAATAAGTAAAGATTATGGGATAATGATGGGCTATTCAGATAAGTTTTATTTTAGTAATGATTATAAAAAAATAAAGAAGCAAATAAAATATATTTTAAAATATAAAAATTGGAAAGAAGTTGTAACTCATAATCCAGATGGAGAATATGATAATTACCAGCATAAACAAATAAATAAGATTTTAAATGATTTATCTGCGACTAATCTTCATTATTTTGGTAAATATTATAGTGAAAGAGAGTTAGATAAGTTAGATAAAGAAACTACTTTAGATAGAAAATTAATTCAGCAAAAGATTAATATGGTGAAAAAATACGCGGATGTTTATAATGATTATAAGCATATGTTGCCATTTGAAGATTGGATTGGTGCGGATAAGTGGAAAAGTTAAATAAAAAAGATAAACTTTATATTTTGTTGATTGTTTTAATTTATTTGTTGATTGCAGTGATGATTACACATGGTGAGTTTATTTTTGGTTCTAAAACTGACTGGGGATTTCAACATTTTGCATTTCCAGAATATTTTAGAATGCTTTTTTATAAGACTCATGATTTATTACCAGATTTTGCTTTGAATATTGGTGGTGGACAAAATATTTTTTATTTTGCATACTATGGTTTATTAAGTCCGGTTATATTATTTTCTTATTTATTTCCTTTTATACCAATGAGTTATTATTTGATTTTTAGTACTTTGTTGTTAGGTGTTATTTCTATATGTTTATTTTATAGGTGGATTAAGGGTTTTGCTTTTTCTGGTAGTTTATGTTTTGTTTTAACTTTACTTTTTGCGATGGCAGGACCTTTATTATTTCATAGTCATAGACATGTGATGTTTATCAATTATATGCCATTTTTGATTTTGGGTTTAATTGGGGTAAGAAGATATTTTCGTTTTAATTATAAAGGTTTAATGATAATTAGTATTTTTTTAATGATTATGACTAGTTATTATTATAGTGTTGGTGGAATACTTTGTTTAACGGTGTATGGAGTTTATGAATATTTAAGGGTAAATGATAAATTTGTTTTAATGGATTTTATAAAAAAAGGTTTATGCTTTGCTGGATTAGTGATTACTGGTGTTTTAATGGCAGGTATAATTTTGCTACCGATAGTATATGCTCTTATGAATGGTAGAGGTGAAAGTTTTGGTGGTGTTTCTTTGCTTGAGGCATTGGTACCTCAGCTAAAGTTAAATTTTTTGCTTTATAAGGCTTATTCTGTTGGATTAATTGGAATTAGTTTTATTGCTATTATCTATTTAATTTTTAAGAAAAAAGAAAATAGATTTTTGGGAATAGTGTTATCATTATTAATTATTTGTCCAATTTTTGTTTATATTTTAAATGGCGGATTATATTTAGATGGTAAGGCTTTGATTCCATTTTTACCACTTTATGTTTTAGCTACAGGTTTATTTTTAAAAGATGTGTTAGATAAGAAAGTAAAGGTTAAAGTTGTATTTTTGATAATGATAATTAGTTTACTTTATATTTATTTAGTTGATGATGGGTTAAAATTATATTTTACGTTAGAATGTATTTTATTGATAATAATTTGGATTTTATATAAGAAATTTAATAATAAATTAATTTTGTTTATACCAATTTCATTAGTTAGTATAGGTGTTTGTATTGGCGTTAATGTTCAAGATGATTTAATTAGTTTGGAAGATTTTAAAAAGCAAAATGATCCTGTTTTAGGTGAAATTATGGAAGATATTAGTGAAAGTGATGATGGTTTTTACCGAACGGCAATTAATTTGAAAGCATCTAATAGTTTGGTTAACCACGTTTATAATATTAACAATAATTTGATTACTTTATATTCTTCAACTTATAATACTAATTATAGTGATTTTTTCTATAATTTTAACAATAATAGAGCTTCTAGAAATATGTTTATTACAAGTGAGAGTGGTAATGTTTTATTTGAAAGTTATATGGGAGTTAAATATTTGGTAACTGATTTACCAGCGCCACTTGGTTATAAATTGTGGAAGAAGTATGATAATTATAAAGTTTATATTAACGAAAATACTTTACCTTTAGGTTATGCGACTGATCGATTGATAGGTAAATCTGAATATAAAAAATTATCTTTTCCAGATGAGCTTTTAGCTTTATTTGGTAATGTTATTACTGATGATGGAAATTATAATTATAATAGTTTAGTAAATAAAGTTAATTTGAATTTTGAAAAGGCTAGTTTAGATAATGTAAAATTAGAAGATTATAAAAATGGGTATAAGGTAACTGTTGATGATGGTGTTGGACATTTAAGAATAAAATTAAATGAGAATACTAAAGATAAACTTTATTTACTTAGATTTAATATGGAAAAACCACAGAGTTGTAAATTAGGAGATACCAGTATTACAGTAAATGGTATTATGAATAAATTAACTTGTAAGAGCTGGAAGTATTTTAATAGTAATTATACTTTTGATTATACAATATCTAGTAATGAGAATTTTGAATATTTGGATATGACTTTTTCAAAAGGTGAACATTTTATTAAGTCTTTCGAGTTATATAGTTTAGATTATGATAGTTTTAAAACTTATTATGATGATATAGATCGTTTTGAAGTGAGTAGTGCTTTAGGTGATAAAATAAGTGGTAAAATTAATGTAGAAAATGATGGTTATTTTAATTTATCTATTCCGTATGATAAAGGATTTATAATTACTGTAGATGGTAAAAAGGTGAATTATGAAAAGGTTAATGAGGCATTTATTGGATTTCCAATTAGTAAAGGAGAACATAAAATAGTGATAGAGTATAAGGCACCAAATTTTGGATTAGGAAAGATGGTAAGTGTGTTAGGGTTAGTTATTTTTATAGGTATTATAGTTTATGAAAGAAGAAAACTTGTGTAAAAGCAAGTTTTTTTAATTTTTAAAAGGAATTTTTATTTAAAAAAAGTATGTTAATAAATGAGGGGCTTAGAAGGGAGATATATGAAAAAAATTTTTACACTTTTATTACTTTTATCATTTTGTTTAAGACCAAATGTGAATGTTCAAGCTGAGGAGGTTAGAATTACTTATAATAAATTGCATGGTATTGCTTATAATATGAAATTGGATGGTAAGTATAAAAGTAATACAGTAACTATGTTTCAAATGGGTAATAGAATAGCTTATTGTATTGAACCTGGCGTAGAGATTACAAATAATTATTATGATATTTATACTGATTGGAGTACTGTAAAATTTTCGGATGATTTAAAAAAATATATTGAAAAAGTAGGTTATTATGGATATGAGTATCCTGGTCATAAGACTAATTATTATTATATTGCTGCTCAAGAATTAATTTGGAAAGCGGTCAGACCGGAAATTGATGTGAAATGGACAACTGGAGAAAATTATACAGGTAAGGTAATTGATGTCAGTAAAGAGAAAAAAGAAATATTGGATTTAGTTAATAATCATGATTTGACTCCTAGTTTTAGTCAGCAAGAGTTTAAAGGTGAGGTTGGTACAACGATGGTACTAGAGGACAAAAATGGTGTTTTGGATGAATACGATATTTCAGAAAGTCAGTTTCATAAAATAGTGAAAAACGGTAATAAATTAGAGATTACTTTAAATGAGAAAGTAGTTCCAACTGAAGAGTTAATTTTAAAAAGAAAACATTACGATAATGCACCATTACTGGTATATAGTAAGGGAAATTCTCAAAAATTATCAGCACTGCGAATAACTTATGACAAAGATACATATGTGAAAGTTACGAATGAGGAAATTCCAGAGATAGTGGAGGTTCCAAATACAGGAAGTTATGATATTTCTTTATTTGTGGGAACTATTTTAGTAGGTGTAGGATTTGTTTTGGCAAAAGTATATTAAAAATATTGGTTTTATTTTAATATTGCTGGGACATTATTATTTTTGCGGTTATGTATTATCAGAGGTTCATGAGATGAAAACTTATGAACCTTTGGTAGTAAATGATTGCCCAATCAAAAATGAAAAAAAGGTTCAAAATAATTTGAATGACAATAAAGAAAGTATAGATAAAGAAAAGGTAAAGATAAGTCAAAAAGTATTAAAAAAAGATAATAATTATTTGGGATTATTAGATATTCCAAAGATTAATTTGCGAAGAAGTTTATATAAGATTGGTTCTTATCAGAATAATGTTGATAGGAATGTTGAAGTTTTAAAAGGTTCTAATATGCCAGATAAGCTAAATGGTAATTTTATTTTAGCTGGTCATAATGGCAATACCAAAGTTGGTTATTTTAAAAATTTACATAAATTGATAATAGGTGATAAGGTTATTGTAAATTATAAAGGTAAAGTTTATACTTATGAAGTTACAAAAATTTATGATGTACCTAAAACGGGAACAGTAGCTATTAGGAGAGAAAAAAATAAAACAGCGATTACTTTAATAACTTGTCTGGGTATTGATAGGCAGTTAGTAATAATTGGTTATTTAAAATAGGACTGTTTCAAATAAGAGAATAAGAATATAAAAAAAGAATAATATTAATATAGGTGATTGAATGTTTAAATATAAATTAGGAGCATTAATTGCCCTTTTAACATTACTTTGTTTTTTTAATTTTGTAAGTGCGAAAGATAATACGTTTCCATTACTTTCCAAAGTTATTTATTTAGATGCAGGACATGGTGGTGCAGATAGTGGAGCTTTTTATAAGAATGTTAAGGAGTCTGATTTGAATTTAGCTATTACAAATAAAGTGATGAAATTACTTAGGGATGATGGGGCAATTGTATATTTAACAAGATATGGTGATTATGATTTATCGGTAAGTAATGCTTGGAATCGTAAGAGAAGTGATTTATCAAGACGAGCTAATATTATAAATAGATCTGATTGTGATTTATATTTATCAATACATTTAAATGCAGAGGATAGTGGAACACTTCATGGGGCAGAAGTGTATTATGATACAATTAATCCTGATAATAAAAAAATTGCAGAAATTTTTCAAAAAGAGTTTAAAAAGCATTTGAATACTAATAGAGATTATAAGGAAAACAGTACTAAGTATTTGCAAAGAAGAGTTACTAGACCAGGCGTTCTTTTAGAGGTTGGTTTTTTAAGTAATGCTAGTGAACGTTCTTTACTAAAAAGTAATACTTATCAAAATAAGATTGCATCGGTGATTAGGGAGGCAGTTATTTTATATTTTAATGAGTAAATTTCACACTTTTATCATAATTAGTGGTTCTTTTTGTGCTATAATGTTTTGTAGGTGAGTATATGACTGGAAAAATATTTAAAACAATCGATGAACAGGTAGAGATTTTAAGGGATAAAGGTTTAGTTATTAATGGTGATAAAAAGACAAAAGAGATATTACTTAGGGAAAATTATTTTTTCATTAGTGGATATAGACATTTATTTATGACTAAAGAATCTGGTAAGAAGTTTTTACCAGGAACAACTTTTGAAGAACTTTATGCGACTTTTTTGTTTGATAGAGCTATTAGAAATACTTTTTTTAAAAATATTTTAATTGTTGAAAATAATATTAAGTCAATTGTTAGTTATCAATTATCTAGAAAATATGGTTTTAAAGAAAAAGATTATTTAAATCCGCAAAATTTTTCTCAAGATGGTTTACAGTCAAGACAAGTATATGATGTTTTAAATAAGGTTAAAAGGCAAATAAGGGTTAATGGACGTAAGCATGCTGCAACGTATCATTATATTGAAAATTATGGTTATATACCACTTTGGATTTTAGTTAAAGTACTTTCTTTTGGGCTTATGGCAGAATTTTATGATATTTTAAAATATGAAGATAAATTAGAGATAAGCAAATTTTATGAGATAAGTCCAGATGTTTTAGATATATATTTGTCATTACTTTCTAATTTTAGAAATGTTTGTGCACATGAGGATATTTTATATGATCATAGAACGCAAAGAAGTATTCCTGATTGTGAGTATCATGAAATATTAAATATTCCAAAGGATGATGATGGTTATATATATGGAAAAAATGATTTGTTTAGTTTAGTTATTATGCTAAAAACGATGCTTAGAAAAGATGATTTTAATATAATGATAGAAGAGATAAAACATGAAGTTAATTTGCTGGATGAGGCAATAAACGTAGTACCGCTTGATACTATTTTGAACAGAATAGGTTTTCCAGATAATTGGTATGATATTAAAGAAGCAAAATAGGAGGGATGTTTATGCGTGAGCGAATTGTTAATATTGTTATTATTTTAATTGTGTTAGCGCTTGGTGTAACTGGAACATTATATTTTGTAAATAATAATTCTAGTGATGGTGGCAGTTTAGTGAAAAAGAATGTGACTATTACTTCGAACGATTCAATTAATGAATCTATTGATAAAGTGTATGATTCTGTTGTTGTTGTTAGCAATTATCAAAATGGGCGTTTAGTGGGATATGGTTCTGGTTTTGTTTATAAAAAAGAAGGAAGATATGGTTATGTTTTGACTAATAATCACGTAGTCGAAAATGCAGATGAAGTAAAACTTACTTTAAGTTCTGGTGAAGAAGTAGATGCTAAAGTGTTAGGTACAGATGCTTATATGGATATTGCTGTTTTAAGAATGGATGGCGATAATGTTTTACAAGTAGCAGAGATTGGAGATAGTACGGAATCTAAAATAGGTGATACAGTATTTACGGTTGGAACACCTGTTAGTACAGATTATGCTGGTACAGTTACTAAAGGTATTATTTCTGGAGAAAATAGAGAGATTACAGTTACTAATAATGGTTCTTCATATATGATGGAGGCAATTCAAATTGATGCTTCAATAAATCCTGGTAATAGTGGTGGACCACTTGTTAATATTAATGGTCAAGTTATTGGTATTAATTCTGTGAAGTTAGTAGAAAGTTCGATTGAAGGCATGGGGTTTGCAATTCCTATTGAGGTTGCTATGTCACAAATTGATAAATTAGAGAATGGTGAACCAATTGAAAGACCGGTTATTGGTGTAACTCTTTATGATTTAGATAGTTTACCATTGTTAGGTTATGGTGATTTACGTATTGATGATAATATTAAATCAGGTGTGGTAGTTGATTCTGTACAAAGTGGTTCAGATGGAGAAGCTGCTGGTCTTAAAAGAAATGATATTATTACTAAAATAGATGGAACGACAATAAAGAATTCTGCACATTTAAAATATTTGCTTTATAAACATAATATTGGTGATAGTGTTAAACTCACTATAGTTCGTGATGGAAAAGAAAGAGAGTTAACACTTAAGTTAACTCATCAAATAGGAGACTCTGAATAAGAGTCTTTTATCGTATTTCTGGGCATTCTCCGGGATCTGGTGCATAAAAGCAATGATTTTTATATCTTCCAGTATTGTATTGATCCCACCAAGTGCTTTTACATGATTCTCCTTTGTTTGGTGCATAAAACCATAAAGCATTAGTGGCAGGATAGTAGTATTCTCCTTTAATTACTCTATCAGCTAAATTTTTTTCTACTGTCGTAGGGTTACTGAAAAAAAGTGGACTATCTACTCCTGAAAAGCCTCCTGGATTTTGGTATATTACTTCACTTATAGTATCAACATTTTTGAAGGTTAAGCATCTTGCTAAAGCACGATTAACAACAACGTTTCCAACCATAAGCATGCCTAAATCTCCTTCACCAATGGCTTCTGCTCTCATTAATCTAGCTAAAAGATCTCTTTCAGTATCTGTGGTTCTAATTATAGACATAGTAAAATCACCAATATATTATATGTTTTATTTGCAAAATATTGAAATATTTATGAAGCTATGGTATAATTTATTTGTCTTTGAGATGATAGGGGAATAGTTCAGTTGGTAGAACGTCGGTCTCCAAAACCGAATGTCGTGAGTTCAAGTCTTGCTTCCCCTGCCATGAGAATTACCGATTTCTTGATGAACTTTCATTGGAAATCGTTTTTATTTTATATATTATAAAATAAAAGTTGGTGATATATGTGAAAATCATAACAAACGAAACAGAAATTCAAAATAAAATCAAGAAGGTTGATGGGGCAATGTCACAAGAAGGTATGCCACTTACAAAAGAATTAAGGTCTATTTTATATAATTGTTATATAGGGAAAACCACTTTTGATATAGAAAGGCAAAAAATGATTGATAAGTATATTTATGAAAAAACGATAAATTATTGTTATAAAGATTCTGATGTTTTAATTAATAAACTTAATATCACCGATGAAAGAAATCTTTATGAAGCAGAACGTGATTTAGTTGCATTACGAGTTGCTTGGTTAAACGAAGAACCTATAAAAGGATATTTTGATTTCAAACATTTAAAATTTATTCATAAGTTTCTTTTTCAAGATATTTATGGGTGGGCTGGAGTTATCAGAAACTGTAATATTGCTAAACAAGATTTATTTTGTTTATATGAATATATTGAATCTTTTGCTAATGATATTTTTAGCAGATTAAAAAAAGAAAAATATTTTATTAAATATAGTTATGAAGTTAAGTTAGAAAAACTAGCCCTTTTATTTGCCAATATTAATGCTCTTCATCCTTTTAGAGAAGGAAATGGTAGGTCTCAAAGAGAATTTATTAAGGAATTGGCTAAAATTAATGGAATTGATTTAAATTTAACGACTGTATCTGAAAATGATATGATTGTAGCAAGTCACGATAGTATTAATGGTCATTATGAAAAGTTATTTGAAATCTTTAAAAAGAATTCTGCTCTTCTAACTGAAGAAGAAAGAATATACTTTATAAAATTATATTGTATTAAAGATCTATGTGACACTTTAATTTATTAATCAGTTAGGGTGTTTATTAGTTTAGGACGATGATATTTGGTTTATTATTTTGAAAATATTGAACAGAAACGGGCTTTGTTTTATACTAGTTTGGAAAGTAGGCATACTGTTAATAAACACTGAATATTAAAGTTAATCTTATGGAATATTTATATTTTTGTATATTTATACAGATTTATTAAATATTTTTATTTTAGGGTGAAATTTTGAGGAAAATTAGTTATTATTGATAGGTATGTATTATGATATGAGCTATGTGATATAATTTTAACTGAAGAAAATAAATTAAAAGATAATAAAAAAGATATTTTTGAATAAGTTATTTTTTTTAGAAAATTGTGTTGAATTTGTTTAAATGGTGCTATAATTAATAATAGAAAATGGTAAGAGGGATGAATAGAATATGAAAAATATTGTTTTATGTGGAAGCATGAAAGTTAAAGATAAAATTTTGGAAATAGCAAATATTTTGAAGGATATGGGATATAATGTTTTGTTGCCAGAAGAATGTATGCGCGGAGAAGAAAAAACGATAGCTTCTAGGGCTCATTTCGATAGGATATGTAATTCTGATAATGAGATTATTTTAGTGGTAAATGCGCCTAAAAATGGTATTGAAAATTATATTGGACCAAATTCTTTTGCGGAGATTGCTTTTGGGTTTTATTTTCATAAAAAGGTTTATTTATTAAATGATATTTATGATCCTTATAAAGATGAACTTATGGGATGGAATGTTATTCCTTTAAAAGGTGATTTAAAAAAATTAAATAAAAAATAATGCTTATTTGGCATTAATTTTTTTTCTTTTTTTATAAAATATTATAATAGCTATTACAAAGATAATGGCTAGAAGAATAACTATAATGTGTGAATAATTATCCATTATGGCTAATATATCAGTCCAATTTTCTCCAACAATACTACCTGCTATACTTAATACGCTATTCCATATTAAAGAACCAGCAATAGTATAAACTAGAAATTTTTTCATTGGCATTTCGCTCATACCAGCTGGTATAGAAATTAAACTTCTAATTAGAGGAATAAATCTACAAAAGAATACAGTTTTATTGCCTTTTGTATCAAACCAATTATCTGCTTTATCTATATCTTCTGGAGTTAATCTAAGTAATTTTCCGGGTTTACTGGTAATTATTTTTTTTAGTCTTTCTTTATTTAAAATTTTTCCAATATAGTATAAGGCGATAGCTCCTAGTAATGAACCTAAAGTAGAAGCAATGATGACGCCAATAATATTCATATCGGTGAATGTGGTCATAAATCCACCAAAGAGGAGAATGACTTCTGATGGGATTGGTGGAAAAACGTTTTCAAGGGCTATTAAAAGAAGGACGCCTAGATAGCCAAAGCTATTCATTATTTCAATTATTGTGTTTTGCATAAAGACACCTCGCCTTTTAAGTATAACATGAATTTTGTATATGGGCAATAATGTGACAAAATTGTAATGCTATATGGGCAGAAAATCATGGTATAATGGAAGAGCTAAAAAATTTAGAGGTGGAAGTATGTTTAAAATAAGTGTTTATGGTGGTATATATGAGTTATATTGAGGCAATTAAAGTAGCATTATTGGTTTTTCCTATTCTTGCATTTTTATTTACGATTCCTTTTATATTAAAACAATATCATAAATATGGGTCAATAAATAAACTTAGAGTATTGATTATTTATTCTTTTATTTTATATTTAATATGTGTATATTTTTTGGCTATTTTTCCTTTACCTGATATGAATCAGCTTGATATGAATAGTCCGATTTGGCAGCTTGTACCATTTCATTTTATTTTGGATATTATGCAAGATGTGTCTTATAAAAGTGTTTGGAGTGTTTTAAGTTGTCCTAGTGTTTATACGGTTTTATTTAATATTTTAATGTTTATACCTTTTGGTATATATTTAAGATATTATTTTAAGAAGAGTTTAAAGAAAACAATTGTGTTTAGTTTCTTATTCAGTTTGTTTTTAGAAGTGACACAGTTAACGGGGTTATATTTTATTTATCCACATCCATATCGTTTATTTGATGTCGATGATTTGATCATTAATACTTTTGGAGGAATAGTTGGTTATTTTGTTTCTAGTTTATTTATTAAGTTTTTACCTTCTAGAGATGAAATAGATAATTCTAGTTTTGAGGCTGGCAAACAAGTGAGTGGACTTAGACGTTTAACTAGATTTTGTTTAGATGGCTTATTATGGTTTGTTTTTACGGGTATTTTATATGTAATATTTAGAACAGATTATGTGATTATTATTTCTTTAATTATTTATTATGTTATTATTCCATCGATATTTGGTGGTCAGACTTTAGGCAGTAGATATTTGAAGGTAAGGCTAATTTTTCCTAATAATAAGTTTTGGAGGTTATTATTAAGGTTAATTTTGGTGCTATTATATTATTTTGTGATACCTTTAGGTTTGGGATATTTAATAATATTTATGACAAGGACTTTTAGTATATCTAGTATACTTGTATTTATGTTAATAGTTGTATATATATTGTTACTCGGTATATTTTATTTGATAAATTTAACTAATATTTTTAAAAGAAAAATTTTATTTTATGATAGATTAACTAAGGGAGAGTATGTAAGTACTATTTTAGAAAATAAAGAAGATACATATGATTAGATTATGTATCTTTTTTGATTGGTTTAAAAGTTTTAATTATTTGCTCAGCAACTTTGATACCATCAATAGCCGATGTCATGATTCCTCCAGCATATCCAGCACCTTCGCCACATGGATAAATACCATTGATATTAGAAGTAAAATTTTCATCTCTTATTATTTTGATTGGAGAAGATGTTCTTGATTCAACGGCGGCAAGAATAGCATCACCAGAAGCAAAACCTGTTATTTTTTTATTAAAGTTTTCTATACCTTCAATTAGAGCTTTCGAAATATATTCAGGATAAATATCTCTTAGATTAGAAAAGGTATATTGTCCTTTAAAGATTGGGTTAATTGAATGGAAGTTTTTGCTTGGTTTATTTTGAATAAAATCTTGATAAAGTTGGATTGGAATTTTTCCTTGACCTAATTGAAAGGCTTTGGTTTCTAAATTTCTTTGAAATTTAATTCCATCTAAGGGATTAGTTCCAAAATCTTTAGGAGATATAGTGACTATAATGGCACTATTAGCATTTTGGGTATCACGTTTATAATTACTCATCCCATTTATGGCTAGCATATTTGGTTCAGATGAAGCGTTTACGACATATCCCCCTGGACACATACAAAAGGAATATACGCCTCTTTTGTTAGAAGTTTGATAGGTTAGTTTGTAACTAGCTGGTGGAAGGTTTTGATTATCTCCATATTGGGCTTGGTTTATTAGTGATTGTGGGTGCTGGATACGTATACCGACAGCAAATGGTTTGGGGATAATATTTAAACCGTTATTTAAAAGCATTTCAAATGTGTCTCTACTACTATGACCGAGGGCTAATATAAGGTTGTTACAATTGATAATTTTTTGATGATTTATTTCGATGGAAATTAATTGGTTATTTTGGGTGTTGATGTTAGTAAGACAGGTTTGGTAATGAATAGTTCCACCCATATTGATAATTTCATTTGTCATATTTTTAATAACATTTCTTAGAATGTCAGTGCCAATATGTGGTTTATTTAAATATAAAATATTTTTAGGAGCGCCATTTTTGACAAAAATTTTAAGTATTTCTTTGTCTCTATAATATTTATCTTTAGCGGTAGTATTTAGTTTACCGTCCGAAAATGTTCCTGCGCCTCCAGCACCAAATTGAACATTAGAATTTGGATTTAAAACACCAGTTTTCCAAAATTTTTCCACAGTTTTAATACGGTTATCAACATTTTCGCCTCTTTCGATAATTATGGGTTTATATCCAGCTTTAGCTAGTATATATCCGGCAAATAAACCAGCTGGTCCGGCACCTACAATGATAATTGGGTTTTGAAGTTGAATATTACCTTTGGGTGGAATTTTATAGGTTTCGTCTTTAGCTTTCAAAACATCTTTTATTTGTTTTTTTAAGATTTGTTTTTCATTTTTGACATTAATATTTAATTCATACACGTATAGTAGATTATCTTTGTGTCTTGCATCAATAGATTGTTTGTTTATTTTGATGTCGATAATATCTTTGGGTTTGATTTTTAATTTTTGAGCAATTTTTTGTTTTAATTCATTTTGAGTATGGTTAATTGGTAATTTTATTTGTCTTATGGTAAGCATTATTTCACATTCTTTCCGGTTATAATTCCACTCATCCAAGCCCAACCTAAGTTATAGCCACCACAGTCGCCATCAATGTCGATAATTTCGCCTGCAAAGTATAAATTTTTAGTTTTTAGAGATTCTAATGTTTCAGGATTTAATTCGTTTAGGGGGATGCCGCCAGAACAGACTTGGGCATGGTCTAAATTATTAGTTGATAAAATATTAACTTCAAAATTAGTTAAAGTGTTAATTAAATTATTTATTTCATTATCTGATAAAGTTTTTAAAGGAATTTTTCTGTTGATGTGTGCTTTTTTTAAAATTATATCAATAAGTTTATAGTGTAAAAATCCTTCTAATAGTTCACTTATGTTTTTGTGATAAGTGTTTTGATCGATATTTTTTAGATATTGTTTAGGGTTTTTAGTAAATGGCATAAAGTTGATTTTAATAGAAACTTTTTTTTGTTTGTTTAAGGCAATGGCGGCAGCGCCACTTAAATTAAAAATACAAATGCCACTGATACCATAATTTGTCAGTTGTATTTCGCCTTCTTCACTTTTGATGAATTGCTTATCTATAAATAAACTAGCATTTACTTCACATCTGATGCCGCTCCAGTTTTTAAAATAGGATTCATCGCCTTTTAGCTGTACTAAGGAAGGAAGAGGTGTGATTATATGATGACCTAATTTTTGGGCTAGTTCATAGCCTTGTCCGTCAGATCCTGTTTTAGGAGCTGCTTTAGAACCGGCGGCGATAATGATATTTTTAGCTCGAATATTTTCTTTATTTGGATTAATGATAAAGCAATTTGTTTTTATTATTTTTTCCACAGTAATATCATTGATTATTTCAACATTTAATTTTTGACATTCCGAGATAAGAATATTTTGGATACTGGCAGCTTGATTGGAAAAAGGATAGTAATAGCCATTTTTGTTTTTGTATATAAGTCCAAGCGAATCGAAGAATTTTAAGACTTCTTTTTGTCTTTCCTTAGTTATAAATTGGTTTAAAATATTTAGATTTGATGTGTGATAATGATTAATATTTTGATCTTCGTTCCAGAAGTTACATTTACCACTACCTGTGATTAAAATTTTTTTACCACATTTATTATTTTTTTCAATTATTGTTACTTTTTTTCCATTTCTAGCGGCTATGATGGCAGCGACTAGTCCAGAAGCTCCACCACCTATAATAACAACTTGTTTCATTTATATCACCATAGATAGTATAACATGTTTAAATTTATAAATAAATGTTGGTGACTTTAAATTGGATTTTTAATATAAAAATTTCATATAATATATTGTTAAATACATTAATTTGCGACTAGTTTTGTCCTGTGATATAATTATAGCTAATAAAGGCGGTGAGGCTATGCGTGTTTTAAAAAGTTTTATAGCTGGGTTATTTTCTTTGATTTTTGCGGTTTTGGTAATTGCGACAGTTTATGTATTTAATATAAGTGCTTTTGCAACTAAAGATAATATTGTCAGAAGTATGCAAGACACTGATTTGCTGACTGATATTAAAAAAGTAAGAAATAGTGGTAGTGGTGATGGAAGTAATGGTGTTTCACAAATTATAGATGAGATGTATTCTTTAGCAGGACAATTTTCTGTTTCGGAGGATGTAGTTGATAGTATTATCGATTCAAATATTACAAAACAGATAATAGGTGAAGCGGTTGGTAATGTGACGGATTATGTGATAAATGGTAAAGAAGTAAAAGCATTTTCTGAGGATGATGTTTATAATTTAATTAGTGATAATTTAGATGATATATTAAAGTCTAGTAATGTTTCAATTGATGATGGGCAAAAAGAGAAATTTTTAAGAGAGATAAAAAAACAATTACCAGATATTGTGGAGGTGTTACCTACTTCTGAGAGTTTAGCTAATAGCAGTCATAATTTTGAGATTAATTTGATTCAAGAATTTTTTAGCACTGAGGTTAAGGGAGCTCTTTGCGTTGGCTTGATATTTAGTGGTGCTATAGTGATTATTTTGAAAAGAAAAGAATTTGAATGGTGTGCTAATTTAGGGGTTGCTTTACTTATCTCTGGTTTAATGATTTTAGGTATGGCTTTATTAATGCCTAGTGTAGTTGTCGATATGATTGGTACAACTGATTTATCATTATTCGCATCTTCTATTGTAGATGTTTTAGCAAAACCAATTTTATATAGTGGTGTTGGAATATTAGTTTTAGCTATTTTGTTATTTATTTTTTATAAAGTGATGGAAAAAGTTAGAGATAAAAAAATTAAGAGTTAGATTTTATTAATTTAACTCTTTTTATGTTATTTGTTTATTTTTTTATTTTTGGTTCTTTCTAACATATAATCAATACTGACGTTGTAAAAATCTGCTAATTTGATAAGTAAGTCGATGGGAATATCTCTTTTACCACTTTCGTATAAACCATATTGTTGTCTGGTGATTTTTAGTAAGTTGGCTATTTGTTTTTGATATAAATCGTGATCAATTCTTAAATCTTTGATTCTTTTAAAGTACATAAAGTGCCCCTTTATTAAAATCATAACAAGAAATTATTTCAATTTATTATTACGCATTTATTTGAGTGCCTTATGAACATAGTGGATATAATTTGATTATAATGTGTTTATAGTAGGAGGGTTATTGTTATGAAAGATAAGTTAAAAAAAATATTTAAAAATCGTTTATTTCTTTGCATTTTTACAGCTTTAGTAGTTGGATGTGTGAGTGTATCAGCAGTTACATATTTTCCAAGTAATCAGGTAACTTATGATAATAAAACAAGTGGTCTTAAGTCAACTAATGTTCAAGGAGCTTTAGATGAACTTTATACTACATGTTCTTCTTCTGCTCAAGCAGGTAATTATTTGTATTATGCGGTTAATAGTTATGGGTCACATGGTGGTAATATAGTTCCAAATGGTTATACTTTGTATAGATGTAATTCTAGTGGTGGAAGTTGTAGCCAGATTGCTTTTGTTGGTAGTGGCAGTATTGGTTCAGTTTATGCGACTAATGATTATTTGTATTATGCGGTTAATAGTTATATTTCAAGTGGTCTTGGTGTAGATCCAAGTGGTTATACTTTGTATAGATGTAGTTTAAGTGGAGAAAGTTGTCAACCAACAATTAGGACATCAAGTGGAAAAATAGTAAGTTAAGATTATAAAACGATAATAATTTTAAATTATCGTTTTTATTATGAAAAAAATTAATTTTAAGGTATAATTGTAGTAGGAGGAATACTATGGATTATAAGAAATTACTTTCAGAAAATGATTATGTAATCAGTAATAGTGATGAATATAAAGATGAAAAGGTTATTGTGTGTAAAGATAGTGCAGTTTTTTTAAAGTGGTTTATGAGTGATAAGAATTTATTTAATAAGAAAATAGGATTTCTTATGGATGATGAAGGGGAAGTTAAAAAGATTGAGATAATGTATGATTTTTTGAAGTATTATTTATCTATTAAGGATAAATATACTTTAAAGATGGAAGATTATAACAGTTTGTTTGTTAAAGGATACAGTAATAAATTTTTAGAAGAGGCTTTAGAACAGTTTGTTTCTAGTAATAATGGTGGTAAATTTTTAAGGGCATGTTTAATTGCTTTAGGCTATCAAAGTTTTGGAAAAAATGATGATAAATATTTACCTTTAGGTTGTGCTTTAGAACTTTTTCAAACTTCTATTTTAATTCACGATGACATTATTGATAAGGCTGATAAAAGAAGAGGAATGGATACAATACCTATAAAATATGAAAAATTATATAGTGATCCAATTAAAGATGATGGTAGTTTTAAAGAAAAGCGTCATGATATTGGTTCATCTATGGCTTTATGTTTAGGGGATATGGGTTTTTATTTAGCCTTGCAGGTTATTGCCCAAAATTATAAAAATAATGAGAATTTAGGTAAGGTACTTGAGTATTATAATAGTGTAGCTATTAAGACTTGTGAAGGGGAAATGGTGGATGTTATTTTACCTTTTTACGAGGAGTTTTATAGTGGATTAGATGATTTAGAGAGTCATGTGATGGAGATATATAAATTAAAGACAGCGTGGTATTCAGTGGTTGGACCTTATTGTTTAGGCGCTATATTAGGTGGTGCGGATGAAGATAAGATTCAAAAATTAGAGGATGCACTTTTAAATTTAGGAATTGCGTTTCAGATTAAGGATGATTTACTTGGAATATATGGTGATGAAAAACATATTGGTAAGTCAGTGACATCAGATGTTTCAGAGTTTAAGCAAACTATTTTATACGCTTATGTGATTAATACCAGTTATAAGGATAAACTTTTAAAATATTATGGTAAAGATATAAGTATTTCTGATATGGAAGAGGTTAAAAAAATATTTGATGATTCTGGAGCCCATGAGTATGCGAATAAGACGATGGATAGATTATTTAAAGACAGTTTTCAAGCTATTTTAGATTTAGATTTTTTAGATTTAGATAAGAAGAAGTTATTATTAGGTTTTGCAGAATTTTTAAGGGTTAGGTCTAAATGATTAGAAAAATAATTTTATGTTTATGTATATTATTATTAATTGGCTGTGGGATAGAAACGCAGACTATTAAAAAGGCTAATGGTGATTCTAAAACTTATTTGTTTTTTAAGGATTTTAATCCAAAAAAATATTATGTACAATTTTGGGATAGAAACAACCATAAGAACGATGATACAAAAATTATAATGGCTCGAGATGGGGATAAGTATTATTATGAGATTAAAGGGTCCATGAATATGATTATTATTCAAAAAGATGGATATATGTATACTTTAGATTCACAGATGAAGAATTATAATAAGCAAGAAAGTGCATTAGTTGATTATGCTTTTGGAGTATTACCTAATGATATGACAACTTTAAAGGTAGCGGGGTATGAAACTGGAGAAGAAAAAGTTTATGGTAAAAATTACATTTATGAAAAATATGTTAATGATAATGATGAAACGACATATTATTTTGATGGAGATGATTTAGTTTACATTAGATATAAAGGTGTTTTAAAGAATGTGTTTTTTAAATTTAATTTTAAGAAGAGTAATCCTGATAAGAAATTATTTGAAATTCCAGATGATTATTTAGAAATTACTCCTTAATATTAAGGAATGGAGGTTATTTAATGAAAAAATTATTTAAGATATTTGTTTTATTAGTGTTGACTTTTATGATGAATAGTTCAGTGATGGCTAAAGAGGTTGAACATTTTAAGAGCGATATTGATACGGATGTAGAGATAAAAGATGATGTTAATGGTTCGGCAGCAGCTTTAGGTGATTCAGCTAAGATGAGCGGAAAAGTTGATGGTATTAGCTTTATTGTGGGAAATAATGCTTCTTTTTCTGGTAATAGTGAGTATATTGCAGCTATAGGTAATTCTTTAGAAGTTAAAGGTATAGTTAGTAAGGATGCTTTTATTGCTGGCAATATAATTGAAATAGAGAAAAAGGCTGATTTGCAAAGAGATGTAATAGTGCTTGGAGCAGATATAGAAATTAGTGGTAAAATTGGTAGAAATGTCAGTATATATGGTACTAATATTAAGATTAAGGGTGCTGAGATAGATGGTAATGTTAAGGTTTACGGTACTAATTTAAATGTAGATAAAAATACGGTAATAAAAGGTAATTTATCTTATCCGGAAGATGCAAGTGTTAAAGTTAGTGATGAGGTAGTAGGTGGCAAGGTCATTAAAACAGAAGCTATTCAAAATAATAATGAAGGTTTTATAGCAACGGTTATGAGTAAGTTTTGGTATTTTATGTCAATTCTTTTGGTGTTTGCAGTATTAAGTTTAGTATGTTCTAAATTGTTTGTTAGGGTTCAAAAAGAATATAATGAGTTTGATTTTAATAAAGGAATGGAAACATTTACTAAAGGTTTGATGTTTTTAATTGTTGTGCCATTTATTATTTTCATTTTGTTTTTGATGTCAATAGGTATTCCACTTGCTTTGATTTTACTTGCAGTTTATTTTATAGTTATGTATTTGTCTACTGTTTTTGCAGGTTATTTATTGGGCTATAAATTATGGCAGAAGTTTTTTGATAAAGATATTAATATGTTAGTGGTAGGTATTTTTGGGTTTGCAATATTATTTGTTTGTAGTTTAATTCCAGGAATTAGTTTTATTGTTTCTGCACTTACAACAATTATTGGTATTGGTATTATTTATGATGTTTTTTTAAGAAAATTAGGTTTTAATAAATAAAGGGTATTTTAAAAGAATTTAAGATAAAAAATAACAAGTGTCCATATAAACACTTGTTATTTTAATGATCGATTGTTTTTAAAAGAAATTATGTTTCGCTAATACTTTTCAATGATTGTGTGGGTTTATACAATCATCTCTATTGTAATGGTACTATTTATACATTTTTATTAAATAATTATAAATCAATGTATTTTTTTGGCGTGTAACATATAATATGGTGGGGTGATGATATGTATACAATATATCAAGTGCAAAATGGGGATACTTTAGCTAGCGTGGCAAACAAATTAGGAATTTCGGTAGAAGTGTTATCTAATTTAAATGGAATTATGATTGGCAGTGTGCTTAATCCTGGTGATTTTATTGTAGTACCAAGGAAAGATGAAAATCCTTATTTTAGAGGGTATGTAGTAAAAAAAGGGGATAATATTTATGAAATTGCTAGAACTTATAATGTGAGTCCTAGTCAGCTATTGCGGTTGAATGGTTTGAATGATACGGATTTGATTTATCCAAATCAAAAGATTATGATTCCTAAAAAAGATGTTATGTTTTATATTACAGAAGCAGATGATACATTAGATGATGTGATGAAATTTTTTAATGTAGATGCGAATAAAATTGTTAGTCAGAATAAAACTATTTATTTAATTAATGATCAACTTATAGTGTATAAAAAATAAAGTTTTAATGCTTTGTTTTTTATTTGGCTTTTTTTTTGACATGTTTTGTTATATAATTATATTGGTGGTAAAATGAAAAAGTTATTTATATTAATCGCAATAATTTTTATGCTTACTGGATGTGGTGGTAGGAGTACTTATGACGAAATAAGTTATAGCGATTTAAATAAAATGATAGATAATAAAGAAGATTTTATTTTATTTATAGGTTCTAGTAGTTGTAGTGCGTGTGCGGTCTATGAAGTTACATTAAACGACATTATCAAAGAGTATAATGTAGATGTTAAGTATATTGATTTATCTAAGTTATCTGATCAAGATGAGTCAGTACTTGTTAGTGAGTTTCCAATAACTGGAACGCCAACAACAGTGTTTGTTACTAATGGTGATGAAAAAGATACGCATAATAGGATTAATGGCAGTGCAAAAAAAAGTAAGATTGTTGAAAAGTTTAAAGAAAACGGATATATAAAGGATTGATAAAATGAATGGAAATAATGTAAATATGTTAAATGGTAATACAGTTTTTTCTAGTGCAACTAATATGAATGGTAATGTTCCTAATGCTACAAAGCTAAATAGTAATATTACTAATACGACTAATAGTAATATGAATGTAGCTAAGCAATCGGTGGATTCTAATCCCGCTTCAGGAAATACTGCTAGTACTAATACGTTAAATAATAGTACTTCTGAGGTTGTTTATTTGGATCCTGTAAAATTTCCAATTATTACTAATTATTGTGAAAATTTAACTACTAAACAGTATGTTACTAATCCAGCAATTGCTCGTGAAGAAGAAATTAAAAAAACCATTTTGGTTTTACTTACACCGGATAAGTCAGCTTTATTAATAGGTAAACCAGGTATTGGTAAAACAGCAATTGTCGAAGGTATTGCTTATAAAATACAACGTGGAGACGTACCTAATTCACTTAGAGGTTTTAATATTGTAAAAATTAATTCATCTTCTATGCTTGGAACAATGATGGTTAATGGTAAGCAAGAGTCAGTTACGAATTTGCTTGTAGCTGAGCTTAAAAGAGCGCCTAAGACTATTTTGTTTATCGATGAGGTACATACTTTAATTGGTGGTGCTGCTGATGGACCGATGGATTTGGCAAATATTTTGAAACCAGCGTTGGACCGTGGTGATATTAAGGCTATTGGTGCGACTACAACTATAGAATATGAGACTTATATTGTTCGAGATAGAGCGTTTTTAAGACGTTTTGATAGAATAGATGTTTTGGAACCAGACAGGGAAGCTACTATTCAAATTTTACTTGGTACAATTCCAAAAATTGAATATAAAACAGGTATAAAAATGTTGCAAAATGGATTTATTAGACGTTTACTTATGGAATCAATTGTCGATGCAACAAGTGAGTATAAACGTGTATATGGTCTTTCAGCAATGTATCCGGATGTTTCTTTATCTGTTTTGTCTGGGGCTTTTTCAAATGCACTTTTTGAAAATAAGACTGAGGTTGGTATTTTGGATGTTTATATTGCAATTCGCGATAGTAAACGTATTTATCCAGATACTAGAGTAAAAGAATGTGCAGCATTTAGAGATAAATTTTTGCGTATTTGTGAAGATAGACATATTGTTTTACCAGATGTAAAAATTGAAGATATTGATACCTCAGAAGACCTTTAATTGGAAACATTGTTAAGACAAGGAGGATTTAAAATGAAAAAGGAAATCCCTAAGAAAAATTATGTGATATTGATAGTAGTATTTTTGGTTACTATTATTGCCGTTTTTTATGTGCGTGATTGGTATAATACTACTAAGGAATATTATGCTCAAAATTCAGTAATGACTAAAGTTATTAGAGAAATTAAAAGCGAAGAGATAGCTAATTACATTTTAGAAAATCAAAGATTTATTTTATATGTATCTTCTGGTCAAAATTCGGAAATTAAGAAGTTTGAGGATGATTTTAAAGGTTTGATTCAGAAATTGGACTTACGTGATGATGTTCTTTATATGAATTTGGATGGTGTTGATGCGAATCGTTTTTATGATTTGCTTAAAAATGATTTTGTCAGTAATTCGAAGATTAAAAACCAATTAGTTGATTCTGATGCTAGTTTATATTTGTTTATGGATGGAAAGGTGACTAGTGTTTTGAATGATGTGGATGATTATTCTATGAAAAGATTAGAAACAATTATAGAAAGCTGGGATATTAATAATGCTTAATGTAGTGCTTTATGAGCCGGAAATTCCGCAAAATACGGGTAATATTATGCGAACTTGTGCGGCTACTAATACAAAACTTCATTTGATTAAACCACTTGGTTTTAGTTTAGATGAAAAAGCTATAAAAAGAAGTGGGGCAAATTATATAAACGAATGTGATTATACTGTTTACGAAAATTGGGATGATTTTTTAAGTAAAAACAGTGGTGAATTTTATTTTTTAACACGTTATGGACATAAAACACATTCTGCTTTTGATTATAGTGATAAAAGTAAGAATATTTATTTGGTATTTGGTAAAGAGAGTACAGGTATTCCTAAAGAAATTTTGAAAAATCATTTGAATACTTGTCTTAGAATTCCGATGACTAATAAGGTTAGAGCATTAAATCTTTCAAATACAGTGGCAATTATGGTATATGAAGTGCTTAGGCAAAGAGATTATGAGGGCTTGCTTTTTGATGAACCATTTAAAGGAGCCGATTATTTGGAAAGATAGACTTGAAACACTTAAAAAAAAATGATATTATGTTTTTAGAATAGGAAGGAGCAATTTTATGGATATATTTTCAAATATGACGTTTTGGATTATTTTAATTGCGATTATTTTTATATTAGCTTTAATCGGTTATTTAAGTGAAAGTATGAAAAAGCCTAAAGAGGAAAAGAAAAATCATGATGATACAGCTAGTATGGATAGTGCGACTACAACTAATAATACATTAAATATGAATAATACTATGGTTGCTGATAATAATTTAAATGTAAATAATTCAGCAATGGCTTCAGATAATATGACAATGCCGGAAGTTAATGTGGAAAAATTGGATACGGATAATCAGCATGTATTAGAAAGTCCTGTTACTGATAATTTACCAGGTAATATGGATACAGTAAATAATGGTGTTGTTGAACCATTGGTTAATGAGCCAACTGATACTGTTGCAAGTGTGAATGTTAATGATAATGTCACACCAGTTGATTTAAATAATGCTAATCCACAGGCAACTACGGATAATGAAAAAAATAATAATATTTGGAATGGATAAAAAGATGAGTTTCATCTTTTTTTATGCGCCTTTTTGAATGGAAGAGCTTTCTTTAGAAAAAAATAAAGGGTTTTATCCAAGGCTTAAGTATGATATAATTAATTAAGTTAGATGGAGGTTATTTCAATGACGATAGAAACTTTAATTGAATTAGCTAGGAAAATACTTGATATTTTATTGGTATGGGCTTTATTTTATTTTATATTAAAAAGTCTAAGAAAAAATGTCAAAATGATTATGCTTTTTAAAGGTATTTTAATTATAGTTATTACTAAAATTTTGGCTGATGTTTTAGATTTGGTGACAATCGGTTATTTGATTGATTATGTAATTGAATGGGCGCCGTTAGCTTTGATTGTAATCTTTCAACCAGAAATTAGAGATGCTTTGGAGCAATTGGGAAGAGCACAGCTTTTAGGTAGACATAAGACTCTTTCTTTGACGGAGTTGGAAAAATCAATTGGAGAAATTGTTAGTGCGGCTGATTATATGCGCAAAATGCATATTGGTGCTTTAATTGTTATTGAAAGAGAAAATAGTTTAGCTAGTTATGTGGAGAAAGCTCAAAAGATTTATGCGGATATTTCAGGCCCACTTTTATCATCTATTTTCTTTACTAATAATCCACTTCATGATGGTGGTGTAATTATTCGCGGTGATAAGATTATTTGTGCTGGTGCGGTATTTCCGACTAGTGATAGTATGGCAATAAGTAAGAGATTAGGAACACGTCATAGAGCTGCTTTAGGAATTGCTGAGAGGACGGATTGTATTGCGCTTGTAGTGTCTGAAGAGACTAGTAGAATTTCTATTGCGATGAATGGTGAACTTATTTATAACCTTTCTTTAGATGAGGTGAGAATTCGTTTGTTAGAGGCCTTAGCTCCTTCTCACAAAATATTAGATAGTGCGAAAGAAGGTGGAGTAAATGAATAAGAAACCGGGAATTTTTAAGAGAATAGCACGTTTTATAGATAAGAAAATTATTGTTCCAGTTACCAAAGTTGTAATGAAAATTACGAAATTAGGTTCTAATCGATCATTAGAAACCTGGCTTTCTAGAAGTAATACTTTACTTTTTGTTTCGCTTTTTTTAGCATTGCTAGTGTTCTTTTTATTCGATCAAAAGAAAATGTTATTTAACGATACTAGTGCAGAGGTTTTAAAAGATCAAAAAGTTGAAGCTGTTTATAATGAAGAAGCATATGTCGTAGAAGGTTTACCAGATAAAGTGGATATTACACTTATGGGAAGTAGAAGTGATTTGTTTATTGCAAAGCAGTCTACAGCTTCTAAAGTGACAGTAGATTTAACTGGTTTGAAACCAGGTACTCATAAAGTAAATATTGAGTATATGCGGCCTAATGATTCAGTAGAATATAGTGTTAATCCTTCTGTCGTGACAGTTAATGTTTATCCGAAGGTATCAGAGTCTAAGACATTGACAGTGGATTTATTAAATCAAGATAGTTTGGATGATAAGTTAGTATTAGATGATGTGAAACCAGAAGTTGATAAAGTTGTTATTAAGGGTACAGATGATGAAAATGCGATTAATAGTTTGAAGAAAGTTGCTACAGTTAAAGCACTTGTCGATGTATCAGATTTAAATAATCAGGATGTTGGTACGGTAACTTTAAAGGATGTACCACTTAAGGCTTATGATTCTAATGGAAATGGTCTAGATATTGAAATAGTACCTTCTAAGATAAAAGTAACAGCTACATTATCTTCTCCAAGTAAGACAGTACCAATTAAAGTAGTTCCTAAAGGAGATGTGACATTTGGTCAGGCTATAAATTCTATTACTTTAAATGAAAGTAATGTTACAGTATATGGTATGCAAAGTGTACTTGATGATTTAGAGTATGTACCAGTTAATGTCGATGTGGATGGTTTAAAAGAGAATAGGGAATATAAGTTGGAATTAGAGAAACCAAAAGGTATTAAGTCAATGAGTATTAATAATGTGACAGTTGGTATCACTTTAGGTGTGGCAACGGATAAGGATATTTCTAATGTCAATATTGATGTTCGTAATTTAGATGAGAAGTACAGTGTTCAAGGTTTATCGCAAAGTGATATTCAAGTGACGGTAAATGTCAAAGGTGTAGCTGCAGTTTTAAATAATTTAACGGCTGAGAATATTACAGCTTATATTGATTTGAAAGGCTACCAACCTGGAGAATATGAAGTTCCAGTAAAGGTAGAAGGTACAGATTCTAGAGTTCAATATTTATCTAAAACAAAAAAGGTAAAAATTAGAGTTGTTGAAAAGTAATATGGAGCCACATCTAAGATGTGGCTTTTAAAATAAATATTTGTTATAATGTTTTTGGAGGTGGAAGCATGGATAATTTTAAGGAACGTTATTTTTATGATTTTGTGAAAGATGGAGGAGAATTGGCAAGCGTTCCTACGGAATATATTACTTTGGAAATGTGTTTTGAATATTTAAAGAGAACAAAAAATTTAAATGGTATACCTGAGGAAATTTTGATAAAACTTTTTGCTTGGTGGTTTTGTCAGAATCAAGATATTAATCAAATTCCAAAACATGTTCAAACTAAGCAATTTTGGGTTGAATGGTTTAAGTTGATGCAAAAAAAAGTTTTGACACAAGAAATTTGTAATACATATTTTGAAAAGACGGAAGATATAAAATTAATTCCTGATAAATATATAACTCAAGAAATGTGTGATGAATATTTCAAAAAGTCAGGAGATATAAAATCAATTCCTTACAAATATAGAACTCAAGAGATGAGTGATGAATATTTCAAAAAGACGGGAGATATACAACCGATTTCTGAACAATATATAACTCAAGAAATGTGTAATGAATATTTCAAAAAGACAGGAGATATAAAACCAATTCCTGACAAATATAAAACTCAGGAAATGTGTAATGAATATTTTGAACAGTCAGGAGATATAAAATCAATTCCTTACAAATATATAACTCAAGAAATGTGTGATGAATATTTCAAAAAGACAGGAGATATAAAACCAATTCCTGACGAATATAAAACTCAGGAAATGTGTAATGAATATTTTAAATTGTATTATGATTTATCTTATATTCCAGAACAATTTATATCTTTTGAAATGTGTCAAAAAAATTTTGACTATTATCATAATATATTTAAAATTCCTGAAAGTTTTAGAGAATTAGTGTATGAGGATTATTTTATAAGGACGGGTAATTTTGAGGATATTTCTAAGTATTATAGAACTCAAGAAATGTATAATGAATATTTTAAAGCGACAGGAGATATAAAACCAATTCCTAAATATTATAGAAATTATGAAATGTATAATGAATATTTTAAAAAGACTGGAGATATAAATTTTGTTCCTATATGTTATAGAAATTATGAAATGTATAATGAATATTTTAAAAAGACTGGAGATATAAATTTTGTTCCTACAGGTTATAGAAATTATGAAATGTATAATGAATATTTCAAAAAGACAGGAGATATAAAACCAATTCCTGACAAATATAAAACTCAGGAAATGTGTAATGAATATTTTGAACAGTCAGGAGATATAAAATCAATTCCTGAACAATATATAACTCAAGAAATGTGTAATGAATATTTCAAAAAGACAGGAGATATAGAGTCTATTCCTAAAGATTATAAAACTCAGGAAATGTATAATGAATATTTCAAAAAGACAGGAGATATAGAGTCTATTCCTAAAGATTATATAACTCATGAAATGTATAATGAATATTTTAAAAAGACAGGAGATATAAAACCAATTCCTGACAAATATAAAACTCAGGAAATGTGTAATGAATATTTTAAATTGTATTATGATTTATCTTATATTCCAGAACAATTTATATCTTTTGAAATGTGTCAAAAAAATTTTGACCATTATCATAATATATTTGAAATTCCTGAAAGTTTTAGAGAATTAGTGTGTGAGGATTATTTTATAAGGACTGGTAATTTTGAGGATATTCCTAAAGAGTATAGGATTAATATTGCAAAAAATATTTTAACTATTCTAGAGAATGTTATGTTTACTAAAAATCAATTATTAAAAACTTTTAATTGGAGTAATGTACAATTTGATAGTATCATGAAAATCATATCTGAGGATAGTTCAGAGATATATTTAGCCATTCAAAATATTTTGAATAATAATGCGAAGGATTATATTTTTAATACTAAAGTTAGAGTAAAATTTTTAAATGATTTGGTTACTTCAATGGATTTAAAAAAGCAAAAGGAATTAACTAAAGATCAAAAGATTTTATTTACTTATCAATTTTTTTCTCAAAAACCTTATAGGTCTTTAGATGCTATTTGGAATTGGATTAACCGTTATCCCGAAAACAATAAACAATTAATTAATTTTTTTAGGTGGCATTTGAAATATAAAACAGCTTTTGATATGTCAAATTATGAGGTGTTATCTAAGAAAGAACAAGAACGGGAGCAACTTCCTAATTGGATAAAAACTTATAATTTAAATAAGAGCGTAGGACCTGATGATAGACCATTATCTTTAACTTTTATACATGATGGAAAAACTATTGTGATAAATAAAGATGATGTAAAAAATGTTTTATCTACATTAAAAGAAAACGATGTTCCAACTAAAAATTGTATTGTAAATGAAGCTATTAGATATTATTCTTATGGGGCTTTAGATGAATTTATAGAAAATTTGCAATTATCTTCAGTTGTTAATGAAAAGACAGAAAATAAAAAAAGTGTGTAGTTGTCAATGATGTGAGACCAAAAAGTCGTAAAAAATATTAATTAGGAAGCAGTGCGTTAGCAAATGCTTCTTTTAAAATATCTCTTTTTTGAATAGGAGAAATCCATCCTAATACTTGCA
>CALVRX010000050.1 GCA_944358815.1 uncultured Bacilli bacterium
GCAGCTCTAGCAGGAGTTGGAGCTACAATGGCTCCCAAAGTTGCAACACTCGCCAAAATTCCCCCTATACTTATTCTAGGATTGCTTAATAATCTACGTAATTTTGCCTTTAATGATCCATCAACACTTTCCGCTCTTAAATGTCTTGGATTATAAACTTTAAATCTTTGAAACATAAATATCCCCCATTTCTAAAATCATCATGCAATTTTCCCTTTGTTTGCCGCATATAATACCACTAAATATATTATTTGTCAAATTAACACTTTCAGGATTTTAAATGTATATATAAGGCTCAATTTCTTTATACTCATCTCTCAAAATTTCCATATAAATTTCATCATAAAATTTACCTTTTAAATAATATGCTTGCCGTCTTATACCAAACTTTTTAAACCCTACTTTTTCATATAATTTTAAAGCATTAACATCAAACGAATATACTTTCAGCATTATATTGTTAAAATTCAAACTGTTAAAACCATATTCAAGCAAAAGTTTTAGTGCTTCCTTTCCATACCCCATACCTCTTAGTGTCTCATTTCCAATAAAAATTATTACTGAAGCATTTCGATGCACTAAATCAACATGTGAAAACCCACAACAACCAATTAATTCATCACCCTCTTTTAAAACAATACCAAAATTATAATCATTTTGATTATGTTTTAACCATTCCTTTTCATTCTCTAAAGTAATCACCATATTGTCGACTCCAATATTTTCACTAATGGTTTTATCATTAAGCCATTTCGTCAATATTGATGCATCATCAACATTTAAAGGTGACAAATATAGACGGTTGCCTATCAGTTTTGGAATATACTTCATATAAACACCTTCTACACCATTAATTATACCAAAATAAAATACATTTTACCATCATATTTTCATATTTTTACCTTATTTTACATAGCAAACTCAAACAAAACAAAAAAATTGTTAAAGTAAACCATTAACACTTTTTTTAAAATCATTTCCTCGTTCCTCAAAATTTTTATATTGATCCCAGCTTGCACATGCCGGACTAAGCAAAATTGTATCGCCTTTCAAAGAAATATTATAAGCAGCTTTGGTAGCTTCTTCTAAATTATCAGTAACCGTAACATCTATTTTATGACTAGATGCAAAACCTTTAATACGTTCCTTAGTCTCGCCAAAACAAACAATATGTTTAACATGCTTTAAATAAGGTAACAAAGGTTCAAAACTATGCCCCCGATCTAGTCCTCCTAATATCAGTACCACTTCATTATCAAATGATTTTAAAGCTGTAATTGTCGAATCCACATTAGTCGCCTTAGAATCATTATAAAATTCTCTGCCATTAAGCCTCCTAACAAATTCAATACGATGTTCAATACCGGCAAAATTATCTAAAACTTTTTTAATAATTTCATCAGTAACATTAAATTCTTTGGCAACTAAAATAGCTGCCATAATATTCTCATAATTATGCACACCTTTAACTCTAATATCTGAAAGTTCTAATATTTTTTTACCTTTATAAACAATATCAGTGCCTTCTATACAAATATCTGCATCACCTTTAGAAGAAAAATATCTTTTTTTAGCTTTTATATCTTGTGTCAAACTATAAACTTCTGCATCACCTTTGTTTAAAATTGCCACACTATCCGTATCTTGATTTCTAAATATTCTAAGTTTATCAGCTTTATAATTTTTATAAGTTCCAAAAAAATCTAAGTGAACTTTATATAAATTAGTTAAAACAGCTACATCAACTTTAAACTGATCTAAATTAGCCAATTGATGACTAGAAATTTCTACTACTAAAATATCATTTTCTTTAATATTATCTATTTGACTACATAAAGGATAGCCAATATTTCCAGCTAAATGGACAGGAAAACCTGCTGCTTTTAAAAACTCATATACAATTGTTGTTGTAGTCGTCTTTCCATTAGAACCAGTAACTCCCACAATCTTGACCTTAGGTAAATATCTATAAGCCACTTCTAGCTCTGTAATTACTGGAATATTAAACTTGTGAGCTTTTAAAACAGCCGGATGATCTAATCTAACACCAGGATTCTTAACCACATAATCATAACTATCATCGATTAATTTATCTTGCTCTTTAGTAATAATTACATTAATACCCAGTCCTTCAAGTTCTTTAATCAAATTAATATCATCGCACTTAATATCTGTAATCAAAACACGGTTATCTTTAGCTAAAAGTTTAGCCGCTGAGCAACCACTTTTACCCATACCAAGCACAAATATTTTTTTATCCTTAAACATATTATTCTCCTATCTAAAAAGGTTTTAATTAAAACCTTTTCATTATTCTATCAACCTCAGACTCCAATTTAGATTTCATAATACAATCAGCAAATCCATCTTGTAAATAATGTAGCTTAATAAATTCCTTATTATCATTTATCATAACCACAACTGGTGTATTAAATTTCTTATTTTTCTTAAGTTCATTTAAAACATCCAAAGCACTATATGTTGAAGTCTCATCATCTAATATTATTAAATCATATTTAATATTAGAAGCAATTTTTTCGATTACATCGCGTCCAAATAAAGAACCATTAACCTCTGCATCATGATTTTCCAAAAATGTCGTAATCTTAGCAAGTTCTTTCGCATCATCGTCAACTACCATAACTTTTTTATTACGATATAAACTCTGCTCATAACTCTCAAGTTTTTTAGAAATTTCTGTTTCCTTAGACTCGACAACTTTTTGCTCTAAGACAATACTGACAGTTGTTCCAATCTTCTCTTCACTTTTAACCATTAAATTTCCGCCAAGTAATGAAACTAATTTTTTAACCTCTTTTAAATTAAGCACATCACCATCGCGATTACGTAAATCAATATTTACAAGCTCTTCACTATTTAAACTTAAAATATTATTAACTTCTTCAATACTAATACCCTCACCGGTATCACTAACAGTAATAATCAAGCGACAAACACCATACTTGACAATTCCACTAACATCAAAATTAATTTCCCCAGATGAAGTATGTTTTAAAGCATCCTCTAAAACAGAATTAAGCGCTTGTTTTAATTTAATAGAATCACCATATAAATAACTTGGTATTACTGTACTCATAGAAAAATGAAATTTAACACTTGCTGGTACTTGTTTCTCAAATCGATACTCAATCTCTTTAAATAAATTAAATGAATTATAACGATTATCAAAAATCTTTAATTTTTTAGTGGTCATATTTGAAACATCAAGAGCATCATTAATCAAATAATCTAAATCTTTACCAGTATTACAAATAAAAGTTATTCCCTCTTGAAATTCTTTAACATCTGTCGTATTCTGTAGTCTTTGACTAATTTCAATAATATCTTTAACCGGTTTTTTAATATCTTGTGTCATTCTAAACAAAAAATTAGACGTATCTTGATTAGATTTTTCAATTAACTTTTTATTTTTATAAAGCTCTTCAATCAATTGTAAATCAGGATTTTCAATTGTAAAAAATAACAAATAACTGATAAATGTTTCCATAGCTGTAAAAAATAGAAGCTCTGGATGTGCAGTTTGAATATAAGCAAAAATAAACAATAATAAAATTGCCGCAATAATTGGAATATTTTGCTTATTTTTAATATTCTTATAATTTCTAATAATTAAAATAATCCATATCATAACAAAGACAAATCCGGAAACTTGAATAATCTGAACGGCTGGACCGTAAGTATACATGATATTACCATTAATATATTTTTCCATTGGCAAAAGACAAGATATAACGCAAATAATAGACACTACTATTACATGAATCAATACAATCTTATTTAAATATTGTTTCTGTTTAACCTTTTTAAGGCTTTTAAAATCATCCTTAGTAATTACAAAAGTATAAACCGATAAAATAGCTAACGAAACAACAATATATACTAAAAAGCATCTACCGACAAAATCACCCAAGAAATCATTGTCGCTGCAAAAATAAGCAATAAGCTGGAGGCAAATCTCTAACAGTAAACCAAAGAAATTGAAAATAGCAAATGAAATAAATATTTTATTTTCTACTGAACTAATTCGTTTTTTTGACCAAAAAACAAATAGTAAAAGTATACTGAAAAATACACAACCAATCAATAGATATAATGTAATCATATTTACCTCCCCTTATAATACCTTCAAAATATTAACCAAGTTTTTTTACCAAAGTCTTTGCTTTTCTAACTGGTTCACAAACCTCAACCAACATATCTCCATCTTTAACTAAAGATACATTCATCATTTCATTATCACTTGGTCTTAAATAACCATCATGAATCTCCATTAATGCATTTCTATTAGTCTTAAGTGTCTTTGGATTCATTGGAAGTTCATCTTCTACTATATGATAACCGATAACTCTAACATCTTCTGGTAAAGTCTCTTCAATTCTATCATCAATTCTTCTAATAATTTCGTCACTAGAAGAAACATGATCATCAGTAAAGACAACGTGAATTCCAAGTGAAAATTCTCCTTGATCTGTCGGCATATAATTGACAGCACAATATTTAATTTCTGGATCGCGTGCAATATCGTGTCCCACATTATATGCGGCAAATCTCTCACCATTTGGTAAAATTCTAAAATCAGACATTCTTCCTCGGTGGTATAATAATCCATTTTCATCTATAGCCATATCATCACCTGATTTTTGGTAACCATCTTCAGCCATAATCTTTGCTGTTGCTTCTGGATTATTGTGATACCCAATATTATTAGCTTCTGACTTATACAAAAGCTCTCCAAACTCGCCATATCCTAATTCTTCTCCATCTTCACCGACAATTTTCACATCAACACCAGGATATACAAATCCTACATCGATAAACGGAACATCTAATTTAGGATGTAAAAGCTCTGTATGCGGTTTATGATAAGACATGGCAGAAAAAATTTCTGAAAGACCATATCCACTAATAATTTCATTTTTAGCACCACATTTAGCAAATAAATCTTGGCATATATCATAATCTCTAGGTGTAAGTCCTTCGGCTCCCAAAATAAACATATCGACAAAACTCAAATCAGGATATTTTCCGGTCTCGTCATGGTATTTCTTCACTTGTTTAAAGAAAGCTCGCATAAGTGGTCCAGGAAGTACATTAATTTGTGCCTTATACTGCATAACTTGTTGAAAAATGGCATCCGCATTACAACGTGGATCACACAAAACAGTCTGTCCAAATTGAAGTGGATATAAATATGCTAATGCTAAAGCCGTTGCTGTTGAAAATGGAAATGTTGATAAACACTTACCTCCAGGATAATATTCAATATCAGAAGCCTTAGCTAATTGTAACTGTGCAAGCACTGATTCATTAGTTGCAGTAGGTCCTTTTGGAACCCCGCCGACTGTCGTTCCACTAGAATAAGTAACAAAAGCTGGTCTGTTTGGCTCAAATGGAACCTTATAACTACCAATCTTATTATATTCCGCTATCTCATAAGCCTTATCAGCCCAAACATATTTATCATCATCTGGAATATTGCTATGTTCTTTAGCCTGTTTTACTGCCATTTGCATATTAACATCGACTAATGAATCAAATGGTGTAACTACCACCACATTTTTAAATCTAGCATCATCAACTACCTCTTTGATATTATTATACATATCGCTAAATATAACTGCTACATTACTATTTGGTGTTTGTTGATTAATATAATCTTTAGCCATATCAAATTTTAAATTAATAGCTGTCGCTCCAATTGCATTAAGCGCAAATAAAATAAATCCAACACTCGGTATATATGGTGCATATATAGGTACCTCATCACCAGGCTGAACACCTAAATCACGAAACACCCTTGCCCATCTTTCAACTTCCATATCAAATTGTTCCCTTGATATAGAATGTCCCATAAAACTAACGGCATCAACATCAGAAAACATTTTATTTCGCTCTTCGATATAATCCCAAATAGTTTTATCTCTATCAAAATCATGAGCAACTTGTTCTGCTCCTTTTGGAAAATACTGTAGCCATGGTTTTTCTACAGATGGTTTTCTTTTTGTTTTACTATCTTCGTTCATTACTTTTACCCCCTAACATATATGTAAAACATTCGATATACCCTTTTTTGTTACAGCATACTGCACACTTTGTATATTTAATTGCTACTATCTACCTCCTGACCATTATAATATACAATTAAAATATAACATTTTCCGCACATTTTTACAATAAAAAAGCTCATAAAATAACAAAAAAATAGATATTTTGTCTAAAAATATCTACCTTTGCTTAATTTTAACCTTTTCTTTTTCCAAATCATCAATTATTTTATTATTTGAATATATCTGATAATCTAAATCAAGTAATCTAATTTTTTTCACTAAATATGGTAAACAGCATCCTACCGCATAACCTCCAAAACATGACAATTCAAGTCCAATTAAAGAATCAGATCCAATAAGTCCCATCGCTACAAAACTACCAACTGTACCAAGCATACATACAGTACCAAGATTTACCGGTTTTAGCTTAATTTTTTCTTTCTTTTTTTCATATGAATTATTGAGCTTCAAAATTCCATCTATATTTATATCAATTTTTTTTAAACTTTTCACTTTCATCACCATTTAAATATTATAAATAAAAAAGCAGAAAAAATCAACAAATTCGTTTTCTTCTACTAAAATCTCTAATTAACTTTTTAGCCTTCATTGTCTTCACTTTATTTTGCCATTCTAATCTCGGACCATAAGAAAATGGATCATTTATCAATTTAACAATATCATTATTCTTAAGTTTATAATCCAAATCAACTCGTGTATCATTAATAATAGCTCCAATTAAAGTATTACCCATATTTTCACTTAACTTATAAGCCAAATCAATCGGTGTTGAACCGCTTGGCAGCTCTACAACACTACCATTAGTCGTATAAACATAAACCGATTTATCAAATAATTCTTTTTTAACTAAATCTACAAACTCACTATTATCTGTTGTCATAGCATCTAATTCACTAAGCGATCTAAAAAATTGAAAATTACTAGTTACCTCTTTTTGCATAATATCCGAAGCTAAATTACCTTTTAACATCCAATAACCAGCCACTCCATAAGTATCGATTAAATTCATTAATGATGTCCTTATCTGCATCTGTACCAAATAATCATTTAGTCCAAAAACCGTAGTATGTAATGAACTATACTTATTTGCTTTCGGGCTAGCAATATAATCTTTAAACATACTATTTACAGGTGGATATTCACTATGTATAAGCCCCAAAGCCTGATAACAATCACTAATATCATTCGTCATAATTTTTATTGCCAATAAATCATGAATATCTTTAATATTTTTACCATTAACAATTTCCTTATAAATTCCATAAACACTTTTAATCCGCGTTTCAAAATCAAAATCAATATTATTGTCACTTAAAATATTCCCAATATCCTCCAGCATTTTCTCATAAACCATATCAGTTTCATCTTTAAAAACACCTAAATAATTTTTAATTCTATTAAAAACATCAGCTTTTAAATAACAAAGTGACAAATCCTCTAATTCTGATTTTACTTTATACATTCCAAGATAAAACGCTAAAGGTACAAATATTCCCATTGTCTCCAAAGAATTTTCTTTCTGCTTAAATTCAGACTTATATTCTAAAGTTCGCATATTATGTAATCTATCTGCTAATTTAATAATAATAATTCGTACATCAGTATTTAAACTAGTAATTATTTTTCTAGTATTGGTTGCATTTTGTTCTTGCTTAGAAGAAAAATGCATCTTGCCAATCTTTGTTACCCCATCCACCAATGTTGCTACAGTCTCATTAAACTCTAAAGCAATATTCTCCTTAGTCATTCTTGTATCTTCTAAAGTATCATGTAAAAGTGCTGCACATATCGTATCAACATCTGCTTCTAATTCTGATAATATAAAAGCGACAGAAAGTGGATGAACAATATAATCTTCACCGCTCTGACGCTTTTGTCCAGCATGCAGTTCATTAGCTCGGCAAAAAGCACCATAAACCACATTTAATTCATCCTGATTCATATATTTTCCCAAATTCTTCATCAAATCCTCATAAACATTCCCCATACCACAACAACTCACTTCCAATATATTAATGTAAATAATAACACTAATCTTATATAATTGCAACCCTTTTAAATAATTACAAATAAAATTTCAAAAAACTATTGAAACAAAATAAGTATTTTGCTATAATTGTCTTGTTGCATGGCGAGATAGCTCAGTTGGCTAGAGCATACGGTTCATACCCGTAGGGTCGAGGGTTCGAATCCCCCTCTCGCTACCAATATGTATTTAACTAGATAGCAATATCTAGTTTTTATTTTACCTTG